>CAZNJA010000110.1:0-1518 GCA_964573245.1 uncultured bacterium | reverse complement strand
CAAAATATTTACTTTTGAATAATATAAACTATGATTAGAACACTGGGCAAAGCCACAATAGGTTTCCTGAAAGAAGTGAGCAACTTCTTCTTTTTGCTACGCGACATTTTATATTGGGTAATCGTTGCCCCTTTCAAAGGCAGAAGAATCAGAATAGAAAGCATTTCTTATCAGGTCATAAGAGTCGGGATTAGAGCAATCCCAATAATTTGTCTTGTGCTTTTTCTGGTCGGAATGATACTTGCGGTAGCAATGTCTCCGCTTCTTGTGCGTTTCGGCGTTCCGTCTTTGATAGCCAATATAATCGCCGTCTCTATCACAAGAGAAATCGGAGGCCTTTTGACGGCTCTGGTAATGAGCGGATTCGCCGGCGCATCAATCGCGGCGGAAATAGGGACAATGAACGTAAGCGAAGAACTAATGGCTCTTGAAACATCCGCCTTAAATCCCGTTTATTTCCTAGTTGTGCCGCGTGTTTTAGCCACAGCAATAGCATTACCGTGTCTTGTAATAATATCCGACATAGCAGGCATATTGGGAGGATTAATAACAAGCAAATTGTTATTAGACGTCAGTCCTTCACTTTATATGCAGTTAACATTCGAATCAATAGAAATCAGAATTTTGGTATATTCGCTTATCAAATCCGTCACATTCGGAATAATCATTGCTTCGTTAGCGTGCTACCACGGAATAAAAGTCCGCGGCGGAGCCGAAGGCGTAGGCAAAGAAACAACAAACTCAGTCGTATTTTCGATGATAATTATTATACTCACAAATTTAGTATTCTCGCTTTTCTATAATATGTATCTTGAGGTTTATAAATAAAAATGCAAGAAGAAAATAACCAAAAAAAAGAAGTTGTAATTTCCATAAAAAATGTGTCTAAAATCTTTAACGGCAGGACAGTGCTTAAAGATATCAATCTGGACATTTACAAAGGCGAACGCTTAATCATAATCGGCGGTAGCGGTTGCGGCAAATCCACACTCCTTAGATGCCTTATAAATGTCTATCAACCCGACTCGGGCAGTTTGAAATTTTTCGGCACCGAACTTGTGGGGCTAAAAGATGAAAAAAAGATGGACGACATACGCAAAAGATTTGGCATACTCTTCCAAAACGGCGCGCTTTATAATTCACTGACCGTCGGCGGAAACGTTGCTCTTCCCATAAAAGAACATTCCGACTTAGCTCAATCCGTCATAGACATCATGGTAAAAGTAAAACTGGAACTTGTCGGATTAAGAGACTTTCATGACCTTATGCCTTCGCAAATTTCAGGCGGAATGCAAAAACGGGTCGCTTTAGCCAGAGCAATCGCGCTGGACCCCGAAGTATTATTCTACGACGAACCCACAAGCGGGCTCGACCCTATTATGACCGCAGTCATAGATGAACTAATCACAGAACTCAACAAAAAAATGAACATGACATCAGTCGTCATCACACACGACATGGCTAGCGCCTATAGAATCGCTCACAGAATCGTCATGTTATATAAAGGCGAAGTTATCG
>CAZNJA010000109.1:0-1670 GCA_964573245.1 uncultured bacterium | reverse complement strand
TCGGAAATCCCCCCTACAGCGGCATTTCCGCTAATATCAATGAATGGACGGAACGTTTGCTCAAAGAAGACATTGATGGCACACAAAGTTACTATAAAGTGGATGACCAATCGCTTGGCGAGAAAAATCCCAAATGGTTGCAGGACGATTATGTAAAATTTCTTCGCTTTGCACAGTGGAAAATCCAGACATCCGGTTATGGCATTGTGGGCATGATTACTAATCACAGTTACCTGGATAATCCCACATTCCGCGGTATGCGCCAGAGTTTAATGAAAACCTTCGATGAAATTTATATTCTCGATCTGCATGGCAACAGCCTGAAAAAAGAAACCACCCCGGAAGGTGGCAAAGATGAAAATGTGTTTGATATTCGCCAGGGCGTTGCCATTGCTCTCTTTGTGAGAAATAAAGAGCCGCATGAATCACAAGTATTCCATGCTGACTTATATGGTTTGCGCGAAGAAAAGTATGATTGGATGGATAAGCATGATTTCCTAAAAGAGAATTATTTAAAAATAAAGCCACAAACCCCTTATTATTTTCTAGTGAAAAGGGATACAGAGAAAATAAGAGAATATTTGAACTGGAAAAAAATAAATGAAATTTTCCCAGTAAATAGTAATGGTTTATTTACTGCGCGAGATAATCTAACAATAAAATTTAGCGAATATGACATATGGAATACGGTCTTAAATTTTTCAAAACTTGATCCTGAAATCGCAAGACATGCCTATGAGTTAGGAAAAGATGTTAGAGATTGGAAAGTAAGTTTTGCTCAAAAAGATCTAATAGAAAGTGGGCTTAAAAGAGATAAGATTGTTCCAATCCTTTATCGCCCGTTCGACATTCGATTTACATACTATACTGGAAAAAGTCGGGGATTCCATTGTATGCCGCGGCAATCGATAATGCGTAATATGCTTAAAGAAAACTTAGGCTTGACTGTTGGTAGACAGGGACATGTTACTGGTCAAAAGCATGCTTGGAATTTGGTCTTTTTTACAAATAATATTATCGATTTAAATTTATATTATCGTGGCGGTGAATTACTTTTGCCATTATATGTATACCCCGATGAAAACAAAAAAGGCTTATTCAGTCAGCATCAAACCGAAAGAGAGCCTAATATTCCTGTTGATATATTTGAAAACCTGGAATCGATTTACGGGCATAAACTTACGCCGGAAGATATTCTCTATTATATCTACGGTGTATTTTACAGCAACAGCTACCGTGAAATTTACGCTGAGTTTTTAAAGATAGATTTCCCGCGTGTTCCCTTTACTGCCAATTACGAATTGTTCAAAACAATGGGAAAGCTGGGAGAACAACTGGCAGACCTGCATCTTCTCAAAAGTCCGGCGCTCGATCCACCCATTGCCAAATATCAGGGCACTAGTGGAAATGACCGAATTGAAAAAATAATTTACCTAGATGTCGAACAGCGCATTTACATCAACAAAGATAAATATTTTGAAGGCATCGCGCCTGAACTATGGAATTATCACATTGGAGGGTATCAGGTCTTGCAGAAATATCTCAAAGACCGAAAAGGCAGAAACATAGACGATGCACCGCGCTACTGCCGCATTGTGACCGCCTTGAGTAAAACGATCGAGATTCAAAAAGAGATAGATGAAATTTATCCAGGGATAGAAAAGGAACTT
>CAZNJA010000108.1:0-1866 GCA_964573245.1 uncultured bacterium | reverse complement strand
CAAAAATACCTACACCCGCATTTTTCGAAATAGATATTTCTAAAAATTTACAGGAGCAAGCGGAAGAAATCATAAAAATTTTAAAACTGCCGGTAATTGTGAAACCCATATGCGAAGGCTCAAGCATTGGTGTGGAGATAATTGCCGAAGAAGAAAAATTATTGCCTGTGTTGAGAAAATCCGTTGCAGAGTTTAGAAATATATTCGTGGAAAAGTTCATTAAAGGAAAAGAAATTACTGTTGGAATATTGGGTGCGGGGGAAAGTTTAAGGGCTTTGCCTGTTTTGGAATTAAGGTCGAAAACAGGCACATATGACAATAAAGCAAAATACACGAAAGGACTTACGGAATTCATAATTCCCGCGGATATGTCGGGTAAGATGCTTAAGATTTCACAGGAAACGGCTTTAAAAGCCTATAAAGCGCTTTACTGCTCGGATTTTGCCAGAGTTGATATGATTGTTGAGGGAAATATCCCCTGGGTGCATGATTTAAATACTATACCAGGACTTACTGAAATTTCCGATTTACCTGCACAAGCACAGTCTGTGAATATTTCTTATGATGAACTTGTTTTGGAGATTTTATCATATTCTTCTGTAAATAAGACATAGGGAGGAAATATAATTTATGAAAAAAGCTGTGAAGAAAGAGAAAAAAGATACAAGATACGGATATTATCTCAGGGTTTTGAAGTTTCTCTGCAAAAGGCAAAATGCGTTTATTGATAAACAAAAAATTGTGAGTTTGGAACATTTATCTATAAAGACCACCTCTAAAACCTGGGGGAATTTGCTAAAGGAAATTAACTCTTACAGGGATAAGTTAATGAAAGCTGCTTCTTTAGAAAGGTCTTTGAGGGAACTGAAACGAAGAAAATATCTTGTTCCTATATCCGAATCCGAAAACCCTGCTGATTGTATTATTTCTTCCCGAGGTTTTAAGGCTGTGGGAGTGAAAGAGAAAAAGGTGGAATCTAAAAAGGACGTTCGGCTTCCTGACAGAGATAAGACTCATATTAATATCCGTTGTAGAAATTGCAACGTTATTGATGGTTACTCTCCTTCGGAAAAAATATGCAGGTATTGCGGAGCTAAACTTTACCAGATAGATAAAATTTAAATACAGGAGATATATGTTAAGAGAAATTAAAAAACAACGTTCTGTGACCAGAAAGACGGAGAGAACGATACTTATAAATGAAGACGACTATCGCATAAGAACGGCCATTTTAAAAAATAATTTGCTTTCGGAGCTTGTAATAGAAAGAAAAGAAAAAAAGGGTATAGCCGGGAATATATACAAAGGAAAGGTGAAAAATATAATACCAGGCATAGACGCCGCATTTGTGGATATAGGATGGGAAAGAACGGGTTTTTTATATATTTCCGAAGTAAGCACGCCGCCGGCACTCTACGATGACATAACTCCAGGTTTGTTAACAGAGCAAAATAAATTTAAATCTCCCATAGAGAAGGCGCTAAAAGAAGGCGAAGATATAATTGTTCAGGTGGTAAGAGACCCTGTTGGCAACAAAGGCCCAAGGTTAACTACTTTTGTTACTATAGCGGGCAGATTTCTTGTCTTTATGCCTTTTATAGAGCGTTTGGGCATTTCAAAGAAAATTATAGACCACAAGGAAAGGAATAGAATCGCTGAAATCCTTAAGAAAATAAAGCCACAGGGTGCTGGACTTATTTTAAGAACACTCGGCGAAGGAAAAAGCGAAAAAGAACTTGTCCAAGATTTGAATTATGTTTCATGGATATGGAAAAGAATCAACTTTGTTTCTAAAATGAAAGCGGCTCCTTCTTTGCTGTATCAGGAACCGGATTTGGCGATGAGATTTGCTCGCGACATACTAAG
>CAZNJA010000107.1:0-1923 GCA_964573245.1 uncultured bacterium | reverse complement strand
CAAATATAACTCAAATTCCGATAAATCAGCGTGCTGGCGTAACATTTGCGACCAGTTTAAGAAGCATATTGCGACAAGACCCGGACATAATAATGGTGGGAGAAATACGTGATATTGAAACCGCAAAAATAGCTATAGAAGCGTCTCTAACCGGACATTTGGTTTTTTCCACTTTGCATACAAAAGACTCCATAAGCACAATTACTCGGCTTTTTGAAATGGGATTTGACCGTTATCTTATTTCCTCTTCTCTTTCAGGGGTAATCAGCCAAAGATTAGTGAGGCTTTTATGCCCTCAATGTAGAGTTCCCTATGTTTTGCCTACTGATAAATCTCTTGGCGAACATGAGGGTCTAAAGTTAAAAGCTGGCGAACAAGTTTATAAAGCAAGAGGGTGCAATTACTGCATAAATACTGGATATAGAAAACGCACAGGGCTATTTGAAGTTTTGGTAATAGATAAGAAAATCAAAGAATTAATCAACAATAAGGCTTCCGAGGAAGAAATATTAACTCAAGCAAAAAAGCAGGGAATGCTTGCTCTTATTGAAGACGGATTAACAAAGGTGAGGCAGGGGCTTACCAGCGTGGAAGAAATTGAAGGAGTTTTTAAATGATTCCCTATATTTTGAATCTTTCCATCGTAGCAATAATCGCGTACAGAATTTATATTGGGATAAGCGAAGGACTATTAAACGAATTTTTAAATCTTATAAATTTCTTGTTCAGTGCGGGAATAAGTTTCACTGTTTTTCAATCATTGGCGCCGTATATTTCCCAATACATATTCCCCGACGAAAAATATGCGCTTGTTATCGCCTTCTGGGCGGTATTCATATCGACCATATCGGTTTTGTGGTCTTTAAAACAGGTTTTCTTTTCTAAAATTTATTCCATGACGAAAGAAAAAACCATTTTTTTCCCTGCTCCCGTTGATAAAGTAGGCGGTGCCATTTGCGGGATTTTGTTGGCTGTAAATTTGGTGAGCTGTATAATTATTTCTTTATATATCGCCCCCGCAACGAAAGATTTGTATAATCTGCGCGAAGAGGATAAAATAATTTTCCAAACTGACGAAGCATATTTAAAAACATACAGTAAATTTATAGATTTCGGCTGGCAGGAATTTTTAGAAGATTTAGAATCCAAAGAAGAAGTTGAAGAAGTAAAAAGAGAAGAAGCCTCTGATAAAATCAACAGCCCATATTAATAAAAATGAAAACTATTACGAAGAAAGATCTCGTAAAAAAAATTTCCTATTCCACAGGTGAGCGTCAGCAAGTAGTAAAGAGAATAATAGATGAGACGTTGGAACGTATTACTGAAGCAATGATGCGGGGAGAAAGAGTGGAACTGCGAAAATTTGGGGTTTTCAAGGTAATCTGGCGACAAGCCAGAACAGCAAGAAATCCGAAAACGGGAGAAAAAGTAAAAACTCAATCTCGGAAAATATCTAAATTCAAGCCGGGTAAATTCTTATTCAAGCGATTAAATAAGAAAGAATAATTTTTCAATAAACATTCTCTTTTGAAAATATGGATATAAAAAAACGATTTGAGATCATAAAAGAAAATACAGAAGAGATTATTCCCGAAAACGAACTTTTAGGAAAACTCAAGAAAGCGGATAAAGCAAAAAAACCTTTGCGAATTAAATGGGGGGCTGACCCCTCGGCTCCGGATATTCATCTCGGTCATACCGTCGTATTAAGAAAACTCCGTCAGTTTCAGGATTTAGGGCATATAGTCGTGTTTATAATAGGAGATTTCACCGCGCGGATAGGCGATCCTTCAGGAAAAGACACCACTCGACCGCAACTTCCTATCGAACAGATAAAGAAAAATTCTAAAACATATAAAAAGCAAGTTTTTAAAATTTTGGACAAACAAAAAACCGAAGTCGTTTATAATTCCCATTGGCTCG
>CAZNJA010000106.1:0-1976 GCA_964573245.1 uncultured bacterium | reverse complement strand
CTAGTATTTGGAGGAAAGTCAATACATGGGAGGAACGGAACACCGGAAGAACAGTCGTATCTTTCAGTTATTTTAGGGCGTTTGAAGCTTGCAGTTTCTGGGCTGAAGCCAATAGCAGTAACCGACGGTTGTAATTATGGTAATCCAGATGATCCGGAACATTATTATAGTTTTGAAAAAGGGCTTGACGGTCTAAACAAGGTATGCACTATCCCTCTTTACAAAGAAAAAGAGCCATTAGCGGTAGTTTCAGGAAATGTTTCACTGAAGAATACCTATATCAGCCAAGGAAAAGAAAGGGCATTAGATCCTTCTTTGGTCCCGGCTGTTTTTGGGTATATAAAAGATTATGACAAAGTTGTAACAACTGGATTGAAAAATTCGGGGAATATGCTTTACCTCGTCGGGGAAAGGAAACACGAATTCAAAGGTTCGGAATATGCTGTGCTGCATAGTCAGGTAGGGAAAAATCTCCCTTCTATTTCTCCTCGTGAAGCAGGAAATCTTGAATATGCGGCGTTAGAGGCAATAGAAAATCATCTCATAGAATCTTCTGCGATTATCGAAAATGGTGGTCTTGCTACAGCACTAACAAGAATGATTTTAACAGGTAAAAAGGAACTTGGCGTTGAATTGAAAATGGAAAACCTTGGTAATATGCGTGAAGACTATGCACTATTCAGTGAATCTATCGGTTATGTCATCGAAGTCAGGAAAGATAAAGAAGAAAAACTAAAAGGACTGTATGGAAAGTATGGTATAAAAATCATACCAATAGGTAAAACGATAGGCAAAACCTTTTCTGCGCAGCTTGAGGGGGAAAAATTGTTTGAGATTTCAATTCATAAACTTAAAAAAACCTGGCTATCCGCACAACCCAAACGGTTCATTAGGTAATATTGCGGGCATATGCGACCCTTCGGGCCGCATTTTCGGCTTAATGCCGCATCCCGAAGCTTATTTATACAGGGAAAACCATCCCCGGCACACAAGAGAAGTTTTGCCAAAAGACGGAATGGGACTTGCCATTTTTAAGAATGCGGTAGAATACGGAAAAGGAAATCTTTAAGCCGACTAAAAATCGGCAAAGACTTCTGATATAATCGGAAAGGAGCCGTAAAATTGGCAGGTAAAATAACTCTTAGCATTATACTTCTGATATTTGTTTATGGCTGGCTTTTTGGGGTGGCATGGGTAAATATAGACGCCAGGAAAAAAGGAAGAAATGTAAAACTTTGCAATAGTTTATTTTTTTTCTTAGGTCCTTTGGCAATGTGGTTATACCATTATTACCCTGCTGTGTTTTATTTTCATCCTCAAGAGAAAAGTCAAAAGGACACCAAATCAGCGCATTTTTCTTCTTCTAAAACAATTGATGACGATAAGAAGGTTTTAAAAACCGCAGATAAAATTTTTCAAGACGCGGTAGCTTACAGAGCAACAGACATTCATCTTGAACCCGACAAAGAAAAGCTAACTATACGTTTTAGAATAGACGGGTTTCTTTATGAATACAGAAATTTCCCCGCAGATTTTGGCAGAGCGCTTACCTCCGCGATAAAAGTTTTGAGTGACCTTGACATAGCACAGAGACGCTCTTTTCAAGACGGCAGTTTCTCCTATACGGCAAAAGACAAAAAAATAGACATTAGAGTATCCGTTTCCGCATCGCAATACGGGGAAACAATGGTAATGAGAATCCTCGACCCTTCTGAAGGGTTAGTGGATATTTCGAATCTTGGAGTTCTTAGCGAGGTGGAAGATAAGTTTCGTTCTTTGGTATTTCGCAATGATGGAATAGTTTTGATAGTAGGGCCTACCGGATGCGGAAAAACAACTACTCTTTACGCCATCTTAAATAAAGTTAATAACTTGGGTAAAAATATCGTAAGTATAGAAGACCCCGTTGAATATAAAATAGCAAATATAACTCAAATTCCGATAAATCAGCGTGCTGGCGTAACATTTGCGACCAG
>CAZNJA010000105.1:0-2042 GCA_964573245.1 uncultured bacterium | reverse complement strand
TGCTTACTTTAGTTTTGCTGTTTCCTAAATATTTATATTGCATATATTCCTCTTTCTTGATATTTGCACTTTGCGGAAATTATAAAGTTTTTATATTGGCGAATCAAATTATATGGATACGGTAAGACGGATAATTATCAAATGAGTTAAGGCAAGTATGCAATGCTCAAAAACTTCATTTCTCTTTAAAATTGAGAATCTGTTTTTCAATATCTCATCGCCGGGCATAAAATGTTGCAGGTGTGTTTAACTTAATACATACGGTGTATTGACTTTTTGACAAATGGGGTTATAATAAAAATGCGATAAAAAGGTTGACATAACCTAAAAATAGAGGAGGTGAAAGAAAATTAGAAAACGACTGCATAGTAAAAAGGGTTTTACCCTTGTAGAATTGATGGTAGTAGTCATTATTGTAGGTATTTTGGCAGCAGTCGCAGTTCCGCTTTATAGAGCCAATGTTCGAAGAGCAATGTCGAGTGAAGGACAGGCACTAGTTGGTTCTATCAGAACAGCCGAGCGATTATGGTTTGCCGAACATAATGTCTATACGGCGACTTGGACTGATATAAGCGGAAGCATAGACCTGACTGGAAATAGATACTTTACAGCTGCTCCGGCGCTTGTGGCTGCAGGAACAGGTGCGGCGGCTACATTTACTGCTACGGTAGCAGCAGCTGCAGGTGATGCGGCAGGTATTACTGTGTCTATCGACCAAGCAGGAGCTATAACAGTAGCAGGATTGTAACAGTATGTTTTGAGATTCAAGAATTCCCCTGTGCCAAGCTTTTGGCGCGGGGGAATTTTTTTATTTGTTATAATATATTTGCGTAAATATCAATAGATGATATAATTCCAACTCTTGAATTGGGTGCTTCGTAAATAAAGGATTGAGGAAGTGGGAAGAAAAAATAGAAATCGCAAGCAAAAGAAAAACAAATTGAGATGGCGTTCAAAGAAAGCAAGTCATCGTAAACTGCCCGGAATGGGAAAAGGATAAAAAGTGAGTGGTCAATTTATTTTTGTTAAACACTTGCTGCTGGATGCTATTGTTTTAGTGCGTGACTTAAAACTTCATCAAGCGTATTGACAAATGTAAATTTCAATCTCTTCTTGACATGGGCGGGAATTTCTTCTAAATCCTTCTTGTTTTTTGATGGGAGAATCACTTCTTTTATTAAAGCCCTGGAAGCAGCGAGGACTTTTTCTTTAATACCGCCGACTGGAAGGACTTTTCCTTTCAGAGTGATTTCGCCTGTCATAGCAGTATCGTACTTCACTAATTTCCCTTTTAATAAAGAGACCAATGCTGTAGCTATAGCAACCCCTGCCGAGGGGCCATCTTTGGGAACGGCGCCTTGCGGCACGTGTATATGTAGATCATTTTTTTCAAAGAAGTTCTCATCAATTTTGAGTTCTTTTGCTTTAGAACGTATATAAGACAACGCGGCTTTTGCGGATTCTTGCATTGTTTGTCCTAATTGTCCTGTTAGAGTGAATCCTTTTTTACCTCTCATTTTGTTCGCTTCTATAAATAGAATCTCTCCGCCTTGCGGAGTCCAAGCGAGCCCTGTTGCTACTCCCGGTTCAGAAATGCGTTCCGCCGTTTCCGAGAAAAATTTCACGGGACCCAAATATGAAGGTATACCTTTCTGGTCTATTTTGAACGGGCCCTTTTTGCCTTTGGCTATCTTTTTTGCAGTTTTACGGAGAATATTAGCGATTTCTCTTTCTACGTTTCTTACTCCTGCCTCACGTGTATAATCTCTTATTATTTTCTGAATTGCTGAATCGGACAATTTTACGTCTTTGGGTTTTAGTCCGTTTTCTTTCATTTGACGAGGCAAGAGGAATTTTTTGGCGATTACAAGTTTTTCTTCTTCCGGGTAGCCGGGTAGTTGTAAAACTTCTATTCTATCGCGTAAAGCTGGAGGAATAGTATCTAAAATATTTGCTGTTGTAATGAACATTACTTTTGACAAATCGAAATTGACATCCAAATAATGGTCGCTGAAAGAATAATTCTGTTCGGGGTCTAAAAC
>CAZNJA010000104.1:0-2047 GCA_964573245.1 uncultured bacterium | reverse complement strand
TTTAAGATTTTCTGCATTAAAGGCGGCAGTGCTTTGAAAGTTATTTCATCACCTGTAGTTTTGTTGAGAATTATTCCTTTTTCCATATCCAGCTCTAATTCATTGCCTTCTTTTATTTTATCGGTGTCGCATTCAATCGCTGGTAGCCCAATGTTTATAGCATTGCGGTAAAATATTCTTGCAAAAGATTTGGCAAGGACTGCTTTTACTCCTCTAATTTTCATAATAAGAGGCGCATGTTCTCTGGAAGAACCGCATCCGAAATTTCTTCCCCCTACAATAAAGTCTCCTTCTTTCATATTCTCAGTGAACTTTGGGTCAGCGTCTTCCATTACGTGTTTTGCTAATTCCGGCAGGTTGCTTCTTAAATGGTAATATCGTCCTGGAATAATATGGTCCGTTGATATATTATCTCCGAATTTATATGCTTTACCCTCTCTTTTTAAATCATTCATAGTGTCTCCTGATTTGATTTTAAAAACTCTTCTTCGGGCAACTTGAATTGTAATTTATATAAATGCTTATAAAGTTTTCCGTTAGCAAGCAGTTCTTTGTGAGTACCCTGTTCCACTATTTCACCGTTTTGCATCACGAATATTCTATCAGCGCTTCTCACCGTTGACAACCTATGCGCAATTATAAATGTAGTCCTGCCTTGCATTAACTTTTCCAATGCCTTGTGAACAAGTTTTTCTGTTTGAGAATCAAGCCACGACGTTGCTTCATCCAAGATAAGGATTGGAGGGTTCTTAAGAAATACTCTTGATATTGCAATTCTTTGTTTTTCGCCGCCTGAAATTTTAACTCCTCTTTCTCCCACTTCTGTTAAGTATCCCTTTTTTAAAGATTTTATAAATTCATATATATTTGCTTCCTTGGCGGCTTTTTCCATTTCTTCCGTAGAAGCATCCGGTTTTCCGTAAAGGATGTTTTCTTTAATAGTTCCGGCAAACAAAAACGGGTCCTGCAAAACTATCCCTATATTTTCCCTTAAATATTTCAGTTTATAATCCCGGATATTTCTGCCGTCAATTAGGGTTTCGCCTTTATCTATGTCATAAAACCTTGGAATTAAACTCGCAAGCGTAGTTTTCCCCGAACCCGTAGGCCCTACTATTGCGATTCTTTCGCCTTTCTCCGCTTTAAAATTCGCATTTTTAATTGTCAATTCTCTTGTTTTGTAAGAAAAGGAAACATCCTTGAATTCCACTATCCCTTCCAGATGCTTCGGCAGTTCTATGGCGGACGGAGAGTCATATACTTCGGGCGCCATGTTTGTAATTTCCGAAATATGTTCGGTTGAAGCGCGGGAATGTTCCCACATATGCACTAATTGATTAACCTGCCAGATTGGCTGATAGAGAAGTTCCAGATAGAGTAGAAACTGCACCAATGCCCCAAGCTTCATTTGTCCTTTGACGCATAGCCAACCACCGATAGCCAGTACCAGCACAGTTCCCATTGCACTGGTAAACATAATCGTGGGTTCATAGCGGGCATTAAGGTTAGCTATTTTTATGCCGAGGTTATAAACCTCGTCATTTTCATCATCAAACCTGCCTTCCTCGTATTCTTCCTGCGTAAAAGATTTTATTTCCTTAATACCGCCTAAATTGTCATTAATGCGTGCGGCAAAATATCCCCACTGTCTTCTTAGGGTATGATATGTGTCATGTACGAAACTTCTGTAGCGGTTAATAAGAAATGCGAGTATAGGCATGGGAATCATGGCAAAAAGAGTCAACCTCCAGTTAGTGTGAAAAGATATGGCAAAGACTCCTATGAAAGTGAGAGCGGATATTATGATAATGTGAGAACCTTCCGCAAAAAAACGCTGAATGAAGATGGTATCACTGGTAATTCTGGTCATTAAACTGCCGATTCTGGCGTTATCAAAGAAAGTTAAACTTAACCTTTGCATATGGAAAAAGATATCACGCCTCAAGTTTGAACCTATTCCTTCTGCCATACGGCTTACTAACTTGGTGCGGAAATGAATCGTCAGACTGCGGAGAGTGAAGAGGGTTATTAAAATTCCGACTGCATA
>CAZNJA010000103.1:0-2054 GCA_964573245.1 uncultured bacterium | reverse complement strand
CGAAGCGAAGGCATGAGCAGAAGAAAAAGTTTTTGGTTTGGACAGCTCTCGGGTGTAGTTGAACCAATAGCTGCTGTTGTTGGAGCCCTGACAGTCAGTATTTTTAAACCGGTTTTACCTTATGCGCTTGCCTTTGCTGCGGGAGCAATGATATATGTTGTCGCGGAAGAAGTAATTCCCGAATCCCACAGAGCCGGAAACGACGATATTTCTACCTTGAGCCTGCTTTTGGGCTTCGTAGTTATGATGATTCTTGACGTTGCTTTTGGGTGAATGTACCGGCGTGAAAGAAAATTTTTTAAAATGATATAATAATTTCCAAAATTAACCACATTATAAACAGGAGAAAAAATGCGTAAGATTTTATTTTTTATGGTTTTGTTTTTTTGTGTTGCACTTTTTAATGGTGTTAAAGCCGAAGTTCTCTCAAGGGAATTCGAACTTATGACCGGATATGGCAATGCCCATCTTGCGGTGGAAGTTGAAAACTGCACCATAATTCCCGTCATAGCAAGAGCTTTGTGGGAAATTAAACCCGGCGGATATATAGGAGGAAATATATTTGCGTCTTCAATTTTAAAACCTGCGCAGGAAATGGAAGTAGGGTGCGGGATTCTATGGCAGCAGAGATACAATAATGAAGGAAGTTTTTCCCCGTATTGGGAAGTGGAGGGCGGGTTGCTTTACACAAGTTTAAAAACCAAAGAACAAGCCACCCAGTATAACTTTATCTTCCAAACCGGAATAGGAAGTTATATCTCCTTAAACGACGATTTGAAACTTGATATTGGTTATCGCTTCAGGCATTATTCGAACTCAGCGATAGAATTGCCAAACATAGGAGTAAATCATCATATGCTTTTGGTGGGACTGTGCTGGGATTTCTAAAATATGATTACGCCGATTATAAAAAGAGATTACACGGATTTTAAAATATGGAAGAGAAAGATTCATTGACTGAAAAGATAATCGCTTGCTGTTTTAGGGTTCATTCTGAATTGGGTCCCGGGTTTAATGAGAAAATATACCATAATGCACTAAAACTTGCCTTGCAAGAGGAGGGGATAAAATATCAAACCGAGAAACAATTTGGTGTGTCCTTTAAAGATGAAAAAGTAGGTTCTCTAAAATTAGATTTAATCGTAGAAGATAAAATTGTTGTTGAAATTAAAGCAGTGATAGGCCGTATCCCCGAAATATTTAAATACCAAGTGATTTCTTATCTAAAGGTAACTGGTATGCATATTGGTCTATTAATCAATTTTGGTAATAAGAGTTGCCAAGTTAAACGGTTCATGTTTTAATCTGTGTAATCATAACTTAATCTGTGTAATCAGGTATAATTTCTTCAATTATGCCAGGAGGAGAAAAAAATGGAAGAAAAAGATAGATTAGAAATTCATTTTATACAGTTTGTTTCGTCTCTTTATTCATCATGTATGTTTCAATTGGGTAAAGTTATGAATCCTATCACTGGCAAAGTGGAAAAGGATTTAGCCGGCGCAAGAGCCACAATAGAATTATTGCGGATGATAGAAGCAAAAACGCAAGGTAACCTATCCGCAAAAGAAAAAAGCGCTCTTACGGATGCTTTGGCAAATATGCAGATGAATTATGTTGACGAGGTAAAAAGAGAACAAGAGAAGAAACCGGAACCAGAAACAAAAGCTAAAGAAGAACAAAAGACGGAAGTTAAGAAGCCGGAAGAGAAGAAACCAACCGACGGTAAAAATTCTAAAGGGAGAATTATAGTACCGTAACGACAGACTACAGACCGAAAGATTGATACTAGATGCTGGATTCTTGATGCTAGTAGAAACAAAAAACAGCAAGTCGAAAACCGTAAGAACACACTCCATATCCAATTGCAAGATAATAATCAAAGCCTTTTCTGGAGAGAAAAGGGAAGAAGTAGGAAAAGGGATGTTCGCATTGGAATAGAAGCGAAAATTGTATCCTGGTTGTTATTTTTTTAACTTAATCCTTAATACTTACCACTTAATACTGTTTTAAGATGGAAGGTCTTTGTTCTTCCTGATGTAGTTTACAACTCC
>CAZNJA010000102.1:0-2115 GCA_964573245.1 uncultured bacterium | reverse complement strand
TTCTCTTGCCAAATAGTTGAACAAGTTCCTGTTAACGAAAATGATGTTTCAGTGGATAAAATTGTTACAGAAGATGAAGTAATAAACTGCAAATAATCGGTCCCCGGTTAGCGGATAAAAAATAATATTTCTTCTTTTCTAAAATCCGTGTAATCTACAGTTCTTAATCTATATAATCATTTTTTAATGCCCTTAAAGCAGATCATAAGCCGAGTTCTGTATTCGGTGACAATTTCTCTAAGCAGCCTACCCGAGAGTCGTAAGGAAACGGGCAATTTCCATTGCTCTCCTATTTGGCCTTGCTCCTGGTGGGGTTTACCTCTAAGAGTGTGCTCTTACCACGCTATTTCACCCTTAGTCCGATGATACATCGGACCGGTTTGATTTCTGTGGCACTTTCCTACTGTTGCCAGATCCCGCCACTATTACAATGGCGGACACCATGCCCTACGGAGCCCGGACTTTCCTCCCTGTGCCTTACGGCACACAGTAGTCACCTGATCTGCTTTAAGGGAATGAATCTATAAGTTTACCCCGTAAAATTCATAATAACACAGTAAAAAAAATATATAAACTATAAAGCTTAATTTACCCTTTTATTTTGTTTTGATTGAGTTTTGTTATGAATTAACGGGGTTTATTTTGTGGCTTGAGATGCCAATTTATCAGCTGCTTTATTTGATTCTCTGTTAATATGTTCTATGCGGAATTTTTCATAACCGGTTATTAGATGCTTCGCAAGATAAAAAAGGATTCTTAAAATGTCATTTTTTATTTTATATTCGCCTTTAATTTGTTTGTATAAAAGTTCGCTGTCCGTATAAACGGTTATTTCTTTGCAATCTAAAATAGAGCCTTCCTGAAGAGCAAAAAGAAGCGCTGTATATTCGGCTACATTGTTTGTAGATATTCCTATGCCCTGTGAAATTTCCTTTATTAGTTCCCCTTTGTCATCATAGATTGCTATGCCTATTCCGGCTTTGCCGGGATTTCCCCTAGAAGCCCCGTCTATGTAAATTGTCAAAGAACGATTATCGTTTTTCATTTCGTTGTTATTTTAATTTATAGAATGAGTAAATTCAAATTACAGAAGAGATATTAGAAGAGTTTGTTAATTAAGAAGTATTTAGACTTTCTTCAGAGTATAAAATTCTGCCACATCGTTCACAAGTAATCATTTTGGAACAAAGTTTGATTTCGTTGCGCGTTTGGGGCGGGATTTCCAGATTACAACCTCCGCAGATATTCCCCATAAGCGATACTAATGCAAGCCCGTCGTTCGCTTTTGAAATTCTCTGATATTTGGATAGCAACGATTGGTCTATTTTTACTACTATTTCTTCTTTCTCTTTTGTTTTTTGAGAAAGTTTTTCCATTAAACTTTGTTCCCTTTCTTTTGCTTCCTTCTCTTTTCTGTTGAACTCTTCCTGTAATCCTTCCAGTCTTTTGGCTTTTTCCTTGATATCCTTCTCTCTGGAATCAATTTTTTCCATTAAACCTAAAATATCGTCTTCTATATGAGAATTTTTTCGTTTTGTTTCCTCAATTTCATGCAAGAGTGAAGAATATTCTTTATTTGTCTTTACAATGTAGAGCTGCGAATTGTATTTTTTTAAAGTCTCTTGATTGCTGTTAATTTCGATTTCTTTTTCTTTTATTTCTATGGTAAATTTCCCTATTTCCTTTTTATCTTCGGAGATTTCTTTTTTAAAGTTTTCTAATTCGTCTTTGTATCTTGCAATATTAGAAGGGATGATACCGAGTTGCTTTTGTATATCTTTTAAGTCTAAGTCGAATTGTTGTATTTGACGCAGTATTTTTAAATTTACGATAAGTTCATCTTTTCCCATGATACGCAACGATATATCAAATTGATTAAATCAAAAGAACTATTTTCACTACGGGATTTGGCATTTTATTTCTTTTCCTCTTTCATGTCAAACAACAAATAAAAACCGTGTTGACCCGCCACTACAAACTGGCGAGGTCAATCCCACCCCGATGTAACATCGGGGCGGATTGACTTCTTAAATACGATTTGGAATAATCAAACCGATGAGAACAAAAGAAATAAGCGTTGGTAATTTGAAAGTAGGGGGGGGTAATCCTCTTTTT
>CAZNJA010000101.1:0-2164 GCA_964573245.1 uncultured bacterium | reverse complement strand
CCCAATAACCCACAATCTCATTTGAGGCGGTTAAGATATTCACTCTATCATCTTGAATGTCAATTTTAAAACCTTGCTTACCTTTTAGTGTATTGAATTCTTTCGCATTTACAGTTGTATGTAATTCTTTCTTCTTATTACCACGTGCGGATTTATAACCAAATCTCTCTAATAAAACAGCATTTGCTTTTGGCGGAAGAGGCGATTTTGTAAACAAGGTAAGCATACTGGAAGTATTTTTTCTTGCAGATTTTAATTCAATCATTGCAGCATTAGGTCCAGGAATATTATTTTCAGTTATACTTAAAAGGTCTTCTAATGTTTTGCCAATTCCTGTATTCCCAGCCCTGTGGGTTTTAAGATAACCTGCTTTTTTTATTTGTTCTAGTTTACTTATAAGGTCATAATATTCCTTCATGGTCTCCTCCAAAAATCGAGTATATACTCAAATGTTGTGCTAAGAGTTATATAATTATTTGGCCAACCAAAAATACCAACCCTATTTACTAGATTTCTTTTGTCCCAAATGATTATATTTCTAAGTTCATAGCCTACCTTTTCCATAGCTTCTATTATATAACTATGCGTAGGATAGCGATGGTTATCTTCCCATAAATCGTTAATGTTAATTACACAGTGCGCTTTGGGCTTCAAAAGAGGTAATATCCCTTTATAAATATCGGCAAGTACACTTATATATTCTCCAAGTTTCATTGTCCCCAAATCTCTTGGGCTATTTGAATATTGCTGAACTTTTTTATAGTGTTTATTATTTCGCAAATCACTGCGAAGACTTTTATTTAATCTCGCATGATTTAACATGTTGGCATAAGGAGGAGAAGTAACACATAAAGACACTGTTTCTTCATTAAGGTATTCTGAAATATTGATTGCATCATCACAAATAGAAATTTGTTTTGTACTCTCTCCAAAGTCTAAATGTGCCTGGGCAAGTCTTTTATTGGTAAAATCAATATATTCCTGATTAAGGTCAAAACCTACTGCATTTCTTTCTGAATCTCGTGCTGCGACAAGAGTAGTTCCAATACCTGCGAAAGGGTCAAGGACTAACTCTCCCTTATGAGTAAAGAGTTCTATACACTTTTTAGGTAAAGTGATTGGGAATACTGCAGGGTGGATATCTTTATCTCTAATATCTCTCTTTTCATAATATAGTTCCCAAATAGCAACCTGCCCACGAATCCAATCTTTAGCTGTAAGGCAATTTATATGATTGTCTGAGCAAGAACAGGTTTTCCTAAAGTTGATGTCTGTTTTTTTTGTTACCGTTATCTCTTTAATTTTCATAACTCTTTAAAAATCAATTCTGTGAGTTTTGGTATCACATCTTGTGATACCAAAATTTTTAGTTTTTACAACTTCTTCAAAACCAATTCAGCGACTTTTTTGCCGGAGAGGAGCATACCCCCGAATATAGGGCCCATTCTCGGACCGCCGAATACGGCGTTAACTGCCATACCCGTTACCCAAAGACCGGGATATACTTCTTTTGTATTTTCTACGATTAGTTTTTCGCCGACTTCCGCCCACATCGGCTTTTCGCCGAGCATAGCGCCTGTTTCAGTATTGAGTTTAACGCCCATTTTCTTTTCCACGCCCCTTACCACTTCGCAGGGATGGCCGGTTGCGTCTATAGTAATTTTCGCGCCTATGGTTATGGGGTCAATATGCAGTTTTGCCATTTCTACGGGAGACCAGTTGATTACGATACCGGTAACTTTATTTTCCCTCATCATTACATCTTCGCAGGATATTAAATTAAAAATCATAGCGCCTGCTTTTTTTGCATTGAAGCACAACCCCGAAGCCATTTCCACGCAGTCAACGATATAGTAGCCCTGCCCGCCATTTTCTGGGCGGGTTGATTTGTATTTCTTTAATCCGACATTTTGTTCTTCAAGGATTGACTTTGCTTCTTCCTGAAGGACCGCTTTGTTGAACATCATCCCGCCGCCCCATATACCTCCGCCGATTGAAAGTTTTCTTTCAAACAGGGCTACTTTTTTGCCGGCTTTGGCTAAATAATAAGCGGCTATAAGACCCGAAGGACCGCCGCCTATTACAGCAACATCAAGTTCTGTTGCGAATCTTAGTTCTTTTGAGTACTCCTCAATAATCGCCTGTGAAATCAGGATTTCGTTCA
>CAZNJA010000100.1:0-2502 GCA_964573245.1 uncultured bacterium | reverse complement strand
TGTCGAATCACCCGGCGAAGACGTGAAAACAGGAATTGCGTTTCTGTAAGCGGCAGCTAAAATACTTACCTGCCCGAGATTATGTTTTTGTTCCAGTTCACTCAAGATTTTACCCAGAAGATAATAAAACTCACGCGTTCCCATTTCTTTTTGGAATTCGGGTCTTACTAAAATGGCCCTTAGTCTTCTGTCGGTTTCCATCAAAACGTCTTCGTAATCAAACAAAATATCGTAAATTCTCGTAATGCCTTTGTCGCGCAAGTCAACATCATCGACATTGTGGCTTCCCCGAAACATAGGAAGATTGAACGCATAATGTATGTCGTGATACATATTTGCGCCTGTTGCGACTATCCAATCCACAAACCCGTGATTCATTAGCGGAATTACCGTGGATGGCCCAAGTCCTGCGGGTGTAAGCGCTCCCGCCAAACTTAAACCCACTGTAACGTCTTCTTTTGAATATCTGTCGCGCATAAGGTGGCAGGCGGCTCGCAGTCTTCCGCCGTTATAAGCGTCCAGATTATCTATCAGCATCAATATGTCTGTATCTTTATTGATTGCGTTTGGAAGAATTCTTTTTCCTGACAAATACTTTGCTTTACCCACACCACCAATACGTTGGTGTGAGGGTTTGCCGGGGCAATTTGTTTTTTTATGTTCCATCTCCTTCTCCTTTTTTATTTTTTAATCAATCTTATTTTAATTGAATCGTTTGTTAAGAGCAATGGTAAAAAATAGTCATAATTTTCCGACTCCTGCGCCTTTTTGAACTATTTCAGGTATATCGGATACATTATCAAAAATGTAGTTATAATGTTTTGCAGGTTCAAAAGCTTTTCCTCTTGTTTGTGCGGCGCCGCTAGCAACAAAGATATTATTCCTTTCTATCAAATCGCCTGGAGGAGATGATTGATAACCCACCAAGGTGGGCTTTTTTACACCGGAAAAATAATTGCCTTCAACAACTACTTTAGCTTTACACGTTGAAGCAATACCGTAAATGTTATTAGTATAATAATTGTTAAACACATGGACTTCTCCGAACCTTACTCTCGGGTGTCTTTCTTTAGTGCCGTCAAACCAATTGTGATGAAAAGTCACTTTTAGGAAACCTATATCTTCTTTGTAATTATCCGAATGGCCAATCAGGCAAGTTTTATGGTGATTAGAAAATTTGTTCCATGATATTGTAATGTATGAAGCACAACGTTTGATGTCAATCAGCCCGTCATATCCGTTAGAAAAATCACAGTGGTCTATCCAGATATGATGGGAGCCTTTTTCTATATTTATGGAATCATCGGACGCGTCTTCAAAAGAAATATTTCTAATTATTATATTACTTACATTGGATAAATTTAATCCACCGAATTTTAGTTTTGCGGTAGAGCCGATACCTATGATGGTTTTGTCGGACTTAACAGCATGCATGTTTTTAGGCAGTGTTATACTGCCTGAAACGTAAATTGTGTAAGGTTCGTCTTGGAAGATATATTTTAAGAAATCTTCTGACTTAGAAACCGTAACAAAGTTGCCTCCTTTCCCGCTTATTGTGCCGGAGCCGCATGAAGCAAAACCGATAGGGCTATCCGAATTTGAAGCGTGAGAAAAAGAAATGATTAAAAAATTAAGCAACGTAAAAACTAAAATTTTAAATATTTTCATAATGAATATTTTGAAAAATTGAAATAATTACGTATAATCTCGTTCATATTATAACAACTTTACTCTAAAAGAGAGGTTGAGCATGAAAGTATTAATTATAGGCGGCGGCGGCAGAGAGCACGCGCTTGTCTGGAAGATTGCACAAAGCCCCCTGGTAAAAAAGATATACTGCGCGCCTGGGAATGGGGGAATAGAAAAACAGGCAGAATGTATCAATATTAAAGCCGACGACATAGAAAAGCTTAAGAATTTTGCGTTAAAGGAAAAAATAGATTTAACCGTTGTCGGTCCTGAAACTCCGCTTGTAAAAGGGATAGTGGACGAATTCGAAAAAGCGGGCTTGAAAATATTCGGGCCTAATAAGAAAGCGGCGCAACTTGAAGGAAGCAAAATATTTGCTAAAAATTTAATGAAAAAATATGGCGTTCCCACCGCCAAATTCGAAGTATTTGAAAGTTCAAGAAGAGCAATTTTCTACTTAAAAACAGCAAAATTCCCGACAGTTATAAAAGCCGACGGATTGGCGGCAGGAAAAGGAGTTATTGTATGCAATACGCTCAATGAAGCTATTGATACGGTTATGACAACGATGGAAGGCAAAGTTTTCGGCGATGCAGGGAAAAGAATAATAATAGAAGATTGTCTGCAAGGGGAAGAGGCGTCTATTCTTGCGTTTACCGACGGCAAGAATATCAAACTTTTACCGAGCTCGCAGGACCATAAACGGATATATGACGACGACAAAGGTCCCAATACCGGCGGAATGGGGGCGTATTCGCCGGCGCCGCTTGTTAAAGACGAGCTTTTACCATTCATAGAAAATAATATTGTAAA
>CAZNJA010000099.1:0-2693 GCA_964573245.1 uncultured bacterium | reverse complement strand
AAATGCCCCCCGAAGCGGTTGACGAACTAAAGAAAAAATTCTTAAAAGACGAAAATATTTTAAGATATACCGTAATTAAAAAATAAGCTTACATGCTAAAAAGGAGGTTGCTGCATGCCAAACTATAACAAAGTTTTCCTGATGGGCAATTTAACCAGAGACCCGGAACTCCGATTTACTACTTCGGGTGCCCCGGTTACAAATTTAAGAATAGCTATAAATAGAGTATATACCGATGCAGCAGGTGAAAGGAAAGAAGAAGTCTGTTTCCTTACAGTGGTTGTATGGGGAAAACAAGCGGAAAGTTGCGCCGAGTATTTAGCAAAAGGAAGACCTGTATTTATTGAAGGCAGACTCAGAACAAGGAACATTCAAAGTCAAAACGAAGAAGAAAAGAACAGAACAATTCTGGAGGTAATAGCCGACAGAGTTCAATTCCTGGGTAGCAAACCCAAAACCGTTTCGTCCGATTCGCCCGAACACGAAACACATAAAGAAGAAGGTTTAGGAGAAGAGACGGAAGAAAAAGAAAAAGCAGCCTAAATAATCGCTCAAAAGAAAATAAGGAGATAAAAATTGTCTAAAGCATCTATAAGGAAAAAGAAAAAAATACAAGCAGACAGAGATTCCTCTAAAAAACTTAGAGAAATGTTTGCCAGAAAAAAAGTCTGCAAATTCTGCGTCAAAAAAGTAAAAGAGACTGATTATAAAGATACAGTATTCCTAAAAACCTTCATGGCAGAAAGCGGTAGAATACTGCCGCGGAAAAACACAGGCAATTGTCCAAAACATCAACGTATTATGGCAAAAGCAATCAAACGTGCACGCAATGCAGGATTGCTTACTTTTATGAATAGATAATTTTTTACAAAAAGTTCACAGTCAATTCAGACAAACTAACAATAAAACTTGCTTTAATAAAAATCCTCTTGTTGTTTTTATCCCTTATTATTGATAAAAAATAAACTCTTATAAAATGATGAACATAAACGAACGTACAAGTGGTACAGGCGATAATAAAATAATATTTTGGCTTTAGGAAACGGCGGATTTGTCTGTCCTAATAAATGTTTAACTGACAGAGAAAATTATTGTAGTAGAAGGTGGAACCACATGCCTATTCACATATATATTGCAAAAGAAAAGGATAAAAGATGCAAGTTTTGCAAAGAAGGTTTTGAAATTCTGCAAAATGTAAATGATAAACCTTTAAGAATTTGTCCTCAATGTGGAGCGGAAGTTGTAAAAGTTTTCTCGGGATTTTCTGTGGGTTTTTCTAAAACTAAATTAGACAGAAAAGCCAATGAAAAAGGTTTTCATAAATTGAAGAAAGTAGATAAAGGTAAATACGAGAAACTATACTAACTAATGTAGGGAGTAGTTTTTAAAAGCACGGTTTAGCAGCTGAAATATGCCAGAGAATGAATTATCTCCCTCCAAAAGGTTCTCTTCTTGGTGTTCGACTTTCTTGTTGACTTGTCAGTTCTTTTGTTGATTTTTGGATAGTTTGTAGGTTCTGTATAAGCGTGCGGATTTCTTCCAAGTCTTCATCGGATATTCTTTCATTTGTTTCTTTTAATGTTATGAGATTTTTTTCTGCTTCTTTTAATCTTATAAGTGTGTCCTGAAGCGCATATTTTTCCACGTCTTGTTCTTTGGATTTCCAGACGACTTTCCATGGATTACGTTTGAGGTCAGCCGAGAGGATATAAAGATTATCTGTTATTGACTCTATATTTGTGGCAATATCTTTTATAGTTTTTTTGTTTTCTGCAAGGATGTTTTCGGCAGTTTTTGTTACGGAGACAAGGTTTTCGGTTATTTGGTCTATTTTTTTCACTTGCTCGTCATTTGTCATGTCTGCAATATTTGACAGTACAGTATTCATTTTTTCCGTGATTTCTCCGAGATTTTCATTTAATGAGTTGGTGATTCCCTCTATGTTTGAAATTATGTCGTCCAGTTGACCTTTATCATCAGCAAAGACCTGCGAAACCGAGGCAATATTTGCAAGGGTTTTATCAAGGTTATCAAGACTGGAAGTTATTTGTTCGCTTTTGATTAGGTCTTGTATAGTAGTAACCACGTCTTCTATCTGCTGGGCGATGCCGGAGTCGTTTCCTTGTATTGTTTCGCCGTTTTTTAGGATTGCTCCCGTGCCGGGGGATATATCTATATATGCTTCTCCCATTATGGAAGCACCGATTTTGACAACCGAATCTTTTCTTATGCTTACACTTTCATCCATTTGCATAGCTATATAGACGTTGTCTTTTTCGTCTACTTTCATAGCGGAAACTTTGCCCGATTTCACTCCTGCGTAATAGATTGAGCTATTGGTTTTTATGCCTCTTGCATGTGAAAACATTGCCATGATTTCTTTTTTCGGCTTAAGGGATTCTTTGAAATCGCCTGCTTTAAAAATCAAGCCGAGAAATAGTAAAAGACATGCTAAAACAAATATTCCTGCAACTATTTCGTTTCTATCGTATTTCATTTGGTCTCACTCCTTCCAATAGGTCTTCGTAAAAATCTTTACTCGATACTCTAAGCGGTATCGGCCCGTCCGCAAGACCTTGGATGAATTGCTGGACGAATTTATCCGTTGAATTTTTTATTTCTTCGGGTGTTCCTGTGGCGATAACTTCGCCTTTATATAACATGACGATTCTGTGAGCGATTCTATAGGCGCT
>CAZNJA010000098.1:0-2731 GCA_964573245.1 uncultured bacterium | reverse complement strand
CCCAATCATATCTAAATGTATACTCAAAGACTTTAGCCGCCAATTTTTTATTGGTTTCCAAAGATAGAGAGCCATTATTTTCTTTGAGTTCTTTTATGACAGTATCGTAATCTTCGGGCGAAGATACGACCACCACATCCTGAAAATTCTTTGCTGCAGAACGCAACATAGTAGGCCCGCCTATGTCTATATTCTCGATAACTTCTTCCAAACTAACATTGGGCTTCTTTATAACTTCTTCAAATGGATATAGATTTATGACCACCATATCTATAAATTCTATTCCCAATTTTTTAATCTGCTCCAAATGTTTTGGGTTGTCTCTTTTGGCAAGAATGCCGCCGTGAATTTTAGGATGCAATGTTTTTACTCTACCGTCAAGAATTTCAGGCGAGCTCGTATAATCGGAAACTTCTGTAACTTTTATGCCCTCTTTCTGAAGAAGTTTAGCTGTCCCGCCCGTTGAAAGAATTTCCACATCCAAACTTGCCAATTCTTTTGCAAATCGGGCAATACCTACTTTATTATAAACAGAAATCAACGCTCTCTTTATTTTATTCATCTATTATTTCTCCTTCTTCCATTTAATTTTGCATTTTGCATTTTAAGTTTTGAATTTTGGTACCCCGAGGCCGATTCGAACGGCCAGCCTACTGCTTAGGAGGCAGTCGCTCTATCCTGCTGAGCTATCGGGGCATATATTCGCTACGCTAAAACAAAAAATCAAAGATTAAATATAAAAAATGTTTAGAGTTGCAACACACAATGGACGGGATAATTTCCTAATCGTTTCCTACCGTTTAAAAAGGCAAGTTCTATCAAAAAGGAAATACCTATAATGTTTCCGCCACTTTTTTCTATAAGTTCACACACGCCTTGCGCTGTCCCACCTGTTGCAAGAAGGTCATCCACCACTAAAACATTCTCTCCTTTATTTACTGCATCGGTATGAATTTCAAGCGTATCGGTTCCATATTCGAGTTCGTAAGTAACCGAATATTTTTGCGACGGCAATTTACCCGCTTTTCTAACCGGAATCATTCCACAATTCAAGACACGGGCTATCGCCCCTCCTAAAATGAATCCTCTTGCTTCTATTGCAACCACATTATCTATTTTCCGTGTCCTAAACGGCTTAACCATGCTTTCTACTGCTAAAGAGAAAAGTTTACCGCTTTTTAACACAGGAGTGATATCTTTAAAAATGATTCCTTTTTTAGGAAAATCGGGTACATCCCGAATAGCGTTTTTTAATATTTCAAGGTCTTCCATGACTTCTTTCCTGAAAAATCTTATACTATGCAATATAACAAAAAATAATACTATTTACAATTTTATAGACGTTTTCCCTTTATTTATATAAAATTGAATGAAAATACACGCTGAAGTATAATCCCATCAGTTATTTAATTGTAAACCAATGAAAAAAACAACCAGAAATCGAAAATCAAAACAAAACTATAATTCTTTGCAAAAATGGAAAAATAGACTTTTTTTAATGCTTAAGTATAGTCGGCAAATGAACGCTGCTATGCCTGAGAATAAACTCCTTGAACTACTCGCTAAAGAGACAAAAAAAATATTGGATGCCGACCGATGTTCAGTGCTTTTGTTGGACAGCGACAAAAAACAGTTGAAAGGCAAAGTGGCTCATGGCATTAATGTAGATGAATTAATATTTTCGCAGGACAAAGGGCTTGTTGGCTCTTGCGCAAGAACAGGTAAAGTAATCAATGTCAAAGACGCTTATGAGGATGTAAGATTCAATAACGAAATAGACAAAAAAACGGGATATCGAACAAAAAGCGTTCTTTGTTTCCCGATGAAAAATCATCAATCGGAAATTATAGGTGTATTTCAAGTGCTAAACAAAAAGGAAGGACGTTTTACTAAAAAAGATGAAGAACTTTTGAGAATATTATCCTTTCAAGCCGCATCCGCGATTGAAAATGCACAACTTTATGAAGAACTTAAAAAAAGCTTTGAAAGTTTTATTAATACTTTAGTCGCTACTATTGACGCAAGAGACCCAATGACCGCAGGCCATTCTCATAAAGTTACCGATTACTGTATGCTAATAGCTAAACAACTTGCTATCTCCGGCAAAGAATTAGAATTACTGCAATATGCCGCCATTTTGCATGACTTGGGTAAAATCGGGGTTCGTGAAGCAATTCTAACAAAACAGAGCTCGTTGACAGGTGAAGAATACGAGCAAATCAAAAAGCATGCAGTCTTTACGCGAAACATTCTCAACCAGATTTATTTCCAAAAACACTTGCGAGAAATTCCTTTGATTGCCGGCAGTCATCATGAAAGAATAGACGGCAAAGGTTATCCAAATTCCATTAAAGGCAAAGATATTCCGGAATTATCAAAGGTTATAGCAATAGCAGATGTTTTTGATTCAATTACAAATACTCGTCACTATCGCAATCCTATGCCCATAGAAAAAGCTTTATTGATAATAAAAACAGGTTCAGGTTCACAGTTTGACCCTGAATGCGTAAAGGCATTTATGGACATACCGCTTGATAAATTGATAAGTATTTTACGGAAAGATATAATAGACACTATTAATCGCCAGAAATTGAAGATTTTTTCCGGTTATACGGTTGGAAAATTTCTGAAAATATTTCAAAAGGCGCATAACAGACTTTCTGATAATGATAAGGGACTTGTCAAACAATTTAATTTTTACTATATGAAGGACAGAGTGAAAAATGTTAAA
>CAZNJA010000097.1:0-2852 GCA_964573245.1 uncultured bacterium | reverse complement strand
GACTTCCTTATATTTTAATCCCAGATTTGATAAAGCTTTTGTGAATTCCGCATCGCCATTAAAAAGTACAGTATTGTTCTTGTTTGCTTCTTTGTCCGCCATGTAATTTATTGAATTCTGTAGAATCTTTCTGGCCGATGGTTCAATCTCCAGTTTTTGTCCGACTAAAGCCTGTATTAACAATACCGAACCCTTTTCAACTGAAAGTTCCGATATAGGTGATTGCTCCAAAGCCCTGTCACTGCCTGAAACAGTTATTGCCCTTGCACTATATTGGGTCGGCCTGACAAGTTCGTAACTGGTCACATAGTTATCGCTTCTCCAAAATTTCAGGTCTTCTTCACAAAGACCGGCAATGACAGGGTGTTTGCTATTAAGGGCAAAAGTCATTGTCGAAGCTTTTTCCGATAATACCAATCCCAGTCCAAACCCTTTTAATGTCTCTTGTTCAAGGATAATGGCTTTTCCTCCGTCTTTAAGGAATTCCAATAAACCTCTCAACTCGAATGTTATGGATTTACCGATTTGATTGCCAGTTTCTATTCCTGTAACTTGGGGGGCTATTATTAGGAGGTTATTATCAGGATTTATTTTTCTTAAATCACTGAAATACTCAATCCGTTTTGCAATAGGTATTTTTTCATGGAAAATATTCTCCGGGTCATACAATACGATGTTTACACCGGCAGGGGAGGTGATAGGTTCACGTTTTTCGATTGTATAATTTTCTTCGATTGTCTTTACGTGTCTGTCGTTTACCGATAATTCCGCCTGGAATTCGAAATCCGTAGGCTTACTAACACCCGGGGCGGTAAAATTGATAGTTACGGGTTTATATCCCCCGGGTTCCAAACTAAACTTTTCTTCTCCTGATATTTGGGTATCGTGAAGAAATTCATTTCTAACGGGATTAATATCCTTAAGTTTCCATTTCAAAGACAGGTTGACTTCTGACGGGCTGTCGTTAAATACATCGAATGTGCGTTCAATTATGTCTTCGGAAAAGAATTTACTATCTCTGTTTTGCAGGAAAGTTGTTATTGGTTGGTATAATTCCGTTTGAACTTCATAAAAAGGCCTGGTTAGTTCGTCGATTATTACACCGTGCCTAAAGCAGCTCCATGGACATATAGCGGACACTTCCAGTCTTCGGTATGCAATAGTCTGGTCGAACCAAGCCTGAAGTTTGGCTTTATTATGATATTTATTCTTGTTGGTATAAGCCTTATCTCCGAAAAAGATTGTTGCGGTGGAATAATCTTCCTGGGGTACCCATAGATACTCGCCTATGTATAAAGGCTTACTTCTGTCCCAATAAAAACTGCGTCTTGTCATGCCGAGCATCCCCCCGCCTGCTTCAGTCTGTGTCCTTTCAGTCAGCCAATCCGCTGTATTAGGCCAATCGGAGTAGGTTGGTACTTCGTGAGGATAATGCAGTCCGAGCACATCGGCAGCTCCGTCCGGGTCAAGGTCTCCTTCAAAAGTAATAAGGTGAAACGGGTCAAGTTCTTTTACAAATCGCCCCAAATCTCCGAGTTTTTTGGGCAGGTCTTCAGAATATCTTGTCATTCCCATAAAAAGCAATTCATTTTCAATACTCCACATGATAACACTTGCATTATTTCTATCCCTTTTGACAAGCCCTTCAAGATGCTTGCGATAATTTTCCCAGAAACGCTCATCATTATAAGCATACATTCCAACTCTGTCGGTATAGACAGCTGCTTCGCATATAATCATTATTCCTATTTCATCCGCGATTTCGACCCAACGTTTGGGCCAGGGTTGCACATGATATCGGAAAGCTACATTATTCCCGGCTTTTACAGCCTCAAGTTTTTCACGAACTTGTTCATAACTTTCTACTTCTGATATTGGCCAGGTACTGGAAGCTAAAAGGTGTCTCTTGACCCCGTTAAGATAAAAATCCTGCCCTTCTGCCCAGAACTCTTTAAACCCGAACCTTTCTTCCATGGTATCTATAACTTGTCCACCTTGCCCTTTTCGCAAAACGAGCTGGAGTTTATATAGATTAGGGCTTTCAGGAGACCAGTATTTAACATTTTTAAAAAGTGATGATATCTCCCACTTATTATCTTTAACAGGTGCGGCGGGTATTTTAAGGACTATTTCATTGTTATCAAGAACCTTTCCTTCAACCCATAAATTATCCGTAGTAGGGTTCGATAATATTCCGGAAACTGTCAGGGTATTATTTCTAGTGGAAGTGGCTATTACAATATCGTTAATATATATATTAGGCCGCGAAAAAAGATACACATCATCCATAGGCCCAAAGAAACCGTAACCTCCTACGGGCGCGAGGACTTTGCCTCTGAACGCTTCACTTGGTGGTCCCTGCTCCCTTCTGAATCCGTCTGCAAATGTTGCGGTTTGGTCTTGGCATCGCAACTGAAGCCAGTATATAGAACCCGGTTTGACGAAGGATGTTATTTCCACTTCAAAAGGAGTCCATCCATCCATTCTTTCTGCTATGAGATTTCCGTCGATGTAAATGTGCGGATTAAAAATACAACTGTTAAAATTTATAAAAATTCTGCTATCCTGCCATGATTGCGGAATTTCTATTTGTCTCTTTATCCATATATAAGAAGATTCTCCGATGCCGTTACTGTATTCTGCCCTGGGGATTTGGAAGTCTTCCCATCCTTGGACAGGCAATTGCTCCAATCCCTTTCCCCAAATGGCTCCCCATGTTCCGTTTAAAAGGACTTGTTGTCGGGTATCCATATTGGCTGAAGTTTCGTCGGCGGTTAAATCTGCAAAGACAAAAGACAAAGCATTTAAGAACAGTAATGCTAAAATACCTGTAAAAAGCTTTTTCATTTTTG
>CAZNJA010000096.1:0-2879 GCA_964573245.1 uncultured bacterium | reverse complement strand
ATTCTTGCAGCGCGTAAAGTTATGCGGGATTTAAGAATCGGTAATTTCTTTGGTGCAAAATATTCTACCTATTGGGTAGCAAGAGACGGATTTGAGACCCAGTTTGCTGTACCCTGGGATAGATGTTATCAGTATATAATTGAAGGATTAAATTTAGCTACAAAATATATACATGAAAACAATTTGTCTATTGAACACGGAACAGTGGAAGATAAACCAAATGAACCCAGAGGCGAGATGTTTCTTCCTACAGTAGGACATGCTATGGCTCTAATTGAACGCTTGGATGAGCCGGATTTCTGGGGTGTTAATCCCGAACTTCTTCAGCATGAAGAGATGACTGGGCTTTCCGCTTCTGCAGCAGCTGGGTTTTCTGCGAGTTTAGGGAAACTTTTCTTTCTTCACTTTGGAAACCAAAAACCGGGGCAGTTTGACAACGATAACCCGCCTCTTATAGGAATGGATGGTTTAAAGGAAACGGTAGGAATATTCTGGGTTCTTAATAAACTCAACTGGCAGGGGCATGTAGAATTTGATTGCCACGTTCTTAGGACCGATTGTGCTCCTGGCAAGACCAATGCCATAGAAATAAGAAAAGATTTTATCAGAATGAGTGTTGAGGGTTTGAGAATGGCGGAAAAAGTTGCTGATAGTATTGAAAGAGATGCCGGCATATCTAAAATGCAGGCTGACATTTGGGATTCAAGGCCTGAATTAGCTAAGATTTTGTCTCAAGGTGATATTGAGGCAATCAAGAAAGCTGAAGTAGATACAGATAAAGCATTAGAAAGACCGGTTGAGAATGGAAGATTGGATTTGGCAGTAAACAAAAAGATATTTGGCCTATAAGAAGAAATATTGTCAAAGAAGAACTATTAGCATCTTGGCGAACCCCGATGTATTTATATCGGGGTTCGCCTGTTTATCACTCTGATAAAAGGCGAAAAGATACCATGAAGAAAAAACCCCGCATCATCTCCTTTGACGTTGACGGTACATTAATAAATCAAAATTTCAACGAACTTATATGGGAAAATGATATTCCGGCTTTGGTTGCGGAACAGAGGAAATGGGATTTTACAAAAGCGAAAAACTTCTGTCTTTGCGAATATGGCAAATTAGGCGATAAAGACCTTCGCTGGTATGACGTCCAACATTGGCTTAAAAAGTTCAATATTCCAATACTTGCCAAAGATATATTCAAAAAAAGAGAACAATTAATTGTTGTGTACCCTGATGTTTTGCCTGTCCTGGAAAAACTAAAAAAACAGGGATTTAAAATAATAGTTATTACCTGTATGCCGCGAATTTTCCTGAAAGAAAAAATACAAACATTCGATTTTCATTTTGACGAGGTGTTTTCTACGGTCAGCGATTTTAAACAAGTAAAATCGCCCGAAATTTATCTGCATGTTTCTAAGCTCGTTGAAGCTTCTCCCCCGGATATTCTGCATATAGGCGACCATCATAGGTTGGACTACGAATTTTCTCTTAAGGCGGGTTACCAGGGTGTCCTTATCGAAAGAGAAAAAAAGACAAAAGATTTCAGTATCTCCCGGCTGGAAGAAATATTTGATTTTTTATAAAAACCATATAAAACCGTAGTGCATAAAAGACTTGACAAATAAATAGGGGGGGTATATAGTAATACCAATCTAAACAGGAGGTGAGAGTATGAAAAACCTTTTGATAAGCAGTTTAGTAGTTGTAGCAGTGGCGTTAGGAGTTGGGTTTTATTTGACACAATCGGGAGAAGCCAATGCTTATGGCGTATTATCTGCAGAGGAGATGGGGAAAATTTCTGCGGGTTATGACGTGGATTGGGGACACTGGTTTTATTATAAACTGTGTAAGGACGATATAGTTTGTACGGAGGGTCCAAAAGGAAAGGAGTGCTTTCTGCAAGATTGTTCTCGAGTAAATAGAACAAAAGGTTGTAGCAGTGATACAGAGACATGCAGTTATTGCACAGGGAATACTGGCGGGAGGAGATGCGGCGATGATAAAATGTGGATTACGGATGAGACAACCGAGGAGAATATTCCCGAGGATGAGTGTTCCGGCACCGAGCGGTCCGGTGAGTGCGGTTTAAAAAGAATTGGGGACTGTGAAGTAAATACGTGGATGGGGAGAGAGTTTTATAAGTGCAAGGAAATAATAGGTCAGGAAGATGTTCCTTGTGCAAAAGTTAACCAATGTGTAGAAATTGAGTAGGACTAATTATTATGAAAGCGGAAAGGTTTATATGTATATGGATATTGGTATTTGTTGTGAGCTTCTCAATGTATGATTCTATTTCTGCTGATACCGATAGCATAACCTTGGAATTTATTGCCGCCGGGATTGAGCATAATGCGTCTTTGATTAAGGATATAACTCTTGATTTTCAGAAAAAATGCCTTCCCGGAAAACACGGAGGCTACTGTGGGTACGATGGGAAGTGGGTTAAAAATGGAGATGTGTCACCGTATACACTGTATCTGGAAGCCAAAGACAAAGCCACCAATATACAAACAATGTTTGCATATATCCGCGGAAAAACAATCAGCTGGAGCAGAGATTTAGATAAGCCGAAGGACTCTGGATATGGAATAATTGTTGAAGGCAAGAATTATCAGATTTTTGACAACTTTTCTCCTCCTCCGGAATTCGCTTTTGGGTGTGGGAATGGGGAAGAGGATAGATGGTCGCAGTTATTTGGAAACGGTACCGCAAAGCTAATCGGGACAGGAGATATTGACGGGCATCTTTGTCATATAGTTAGCGGCAAATTTGTTCCCGAAGGAATAACGCAATATAAAATTTGGATAGATACAGGCAGAGGATTTCAACCGTTAAGGATAGAGAGAATTCGTCCTGATAAAGATAAAAGTATTAGA
>CAZNJA010000095.1:0-3134 GCA_964573245.1 uncultured bacterium | reverse complement strand
AATATTTTATTAACTGCATCTACTATTTCTTTTCTGCCGCCGTAATTTACAGCAAGGTTTAAAACCATCTTCTTATTATTCCTTGTAGTTTCTTCTGCATAATCTATGGCTTTTTTAAGATTTCCTTCAAGTTCATGGATTCTTCCTATGAATCTAACTTTAATATCTTTTGAATGGAAATAGTCTATTTTTTTCTTAAGAAAATTTGTACCAAATTTCATTATGAAATTGACTTCTTTCTGTTTTCTTTTCCAATTTTCCGTGGAAAAGATATAAAAGGTGAGCACGGGTATTCCCAGTTGGATGCAATCTTCAATTACTCTAAGGACAGTATCGCTGCCTTTTTTATGTCCCTGGTTTGAAGGTAGTTTATTTTCTTTAGCCCATCTGCGGTTTCCGTCGACAATAAATGCTATATGTTTGGGAAGTTTATCCTTATCTAAAATTATTTTTTTTTCCATTTATTTTATTTGGTTTTCAGTATTAATTTTTTGGTTTTTAAGTAGTAAGCTTAAAGCTTAGAACTTATAGCTTACAGCTTAATTGCGCTATTATACAAGATTTTCTCCTTAAAAATAAGTTCACCCCGTTAGAGATTTAATAGATTACTCGTTAAGTTTTATACATAGCGATAATTGCTTATCCGCCTAACGAATATTTGACGTTTTTTAAATCTCTAACGGGGTTGACTTTAATATTATGAAATTGTATTATTCCACCTTCTCTAAACTTAATCTAAAAGGAGGTAGCACACATGAAAAAGAAGTATCTTTTGACCCCGGGGCCTACACCTCTGCCGCCGGAAGTTATGAGCGCTTTGGCAAAGCCGATTATACATCATAGGACTGCCGAATATAGCGCGTTGTTTGCGGAAGTAAATAAGGGGCTGAAATCTTTATTTCAGACCGCAGAAGATGTTTTTACGTTTGCGTCTTCGGGTACCGGGGCGATGGAAGCTTCGGTTGTTAATCTGCTTTCTGCGGGCGATAAAGTCATCGTAGTTGAGGCAGGTAAGTTTGGAGAAAGATGGCTGGAACTTTGCAAGGCATTCGGAATGAAAGTAGTTGAGGTTCATGTCCAGTGGGGCAAAGCAGTAGAACCGTCTGGAATAGAAAAATTACTGAAAGAAAATCCCGATACAAAAGCTGTATTCGTTACCCTATGCGAAACATCCACCGGTGTCAAAACAGATATACAAGCTATTGCGGCAATTACCGCAAAAACAAATGCAGTTATAGTGGTTGATGCGGTGTCCGGTCTCGGCGCTATGGAGCTTAAGACCGATGAATGGGGTGTTGATGTTGTCGTGTCCGGTTCGCAGAAAGGTATGATGCTGCCGCCGGGATTGGGATTTATATCCTTAAGTAAAAAAGCGCAGAAAATGATGGAAACATCAAAATTGCCCAAATATTATTTGAATCTAAAAGCTTACAAAAAAGCTTTGGATAAATCCGATACACCATATACGCCCGCGATAGGTTTGACGGTGGCTTTGAAAGAAGCGCTTAAACTTATACACGACGAAGGGCTTGAAAATATATTAAAGAGACATGCTGTTATGGCTGAGGCGACAAGACAGGCAGTTAAGGCATTGGGGCTGGAAGTTTTTGCTTTTTCTCCTGCGGATGCTGTTACATCAGTGAAATTACCCGAAAATATGGACGGAATCAAACTTTATAAAACAATGAAAGACGAGCTTGGCGTTCAGGCCGCAGGCGGGCAGGGAGACCTGAAAGGCAAGATATTAAGAATTGCACATTTGGGATATATGGATGCTTCCGATGTGCTTCTTGTTATATCCGCTTTTGAAGTTGCTTTGAAGAAAATGGGTTATCCCGTGAAAATGGGAGAAGGTGTAAAAGCCGCCCAGAAAGTTTTGTACCAAATAAGTTAAAAATTTAAAATTATCAATGTAAAGTTAGCAATTCCAAATTAGAAGAAATATTTTAAAATGCTAATTATTAATTTTGCGTTATAAAAAGGAGATTAAAATGAAGGTACTTATATCAGATAAATTAGAAAAACAAGCCGTGGATATTCTGCAGGCAAAGGGGTTGCAGGTTGATATTAATACTGAACTTACACCCGAACAGTTAAAAGAAAAAATAAAAGGCTATGACGCTTTGATTGTGCGCTCAAAAACCAAAGCCACAAAAGAAATAATAGATGCTTCCGATAATCTTAAAGTCATCGGTAGAGCAGGTGTGGGCGTGGATAATATAGATATCCCAGCTGCCACAGCCAAAGGGATTGTCGTGATGAACGCTCCTTCCGGCAATACAATATCAGCTGCTGAACATGCTTTTGCATTGATGTTCGCTCTTTCAAGAAATATTCCTCAGGCACATTCTACATTGAAAGGGAAGAAGTGGGACAAGAAAAAGTTTTCGGGAGTTGAAGTTTACGGAAAGACAGTTGGTGTGATAGGATTGGGAAGAGTTGGTTCACATATGGCTAACATGGCAAAGGGTGTTGGAATGAAGGTTATAGGTAACGACCCTTTGATAACAAAAGAAAAAGCACAAAGTATCGGTGTGGAACTTGTCAGTTTGGATGAATTATTTGCGGCAGCTGATTTTATTTCTCTTCATGTTCCGCGTACACCTGAGACAAAGAACCTCATAGGGGAAGATGCATTAAATAAGATGAAGAAGAATGTGCGGATAATAAATTGCGCAAGAGGTGGTGTGGTTGATGAAACTGCTCTTTACAATGCATTAAAAGCAGGAAAAATCGCCGGCGCAGCGCTTGATGTTTTTGCGCAGGAACCGCTTGTTGATTCTCCTCTTCTTGAGTTGGATAATGTAGTGGTTACTCCGCATTTGGGCGCCTCTACACAGGAAGCTCAAATTAAAGTGGCAGTGGATATCGCCAATTCGATAGCATTGGCTTTAAAAGAAGGTAAATTTGAGAACGCATTGAATTTATCAGGCATAAAGAGATAAAATTCATTTCAGGAGATGTTATAAGTATGGTTGATAAAAAGAAAAATAAGCCTAAAATTCACATCTTGGATGTTACCAATAGAGACGGCGTGCAGACGTCGCGGCTCGGTTTGGCAAAACTGCAGAAGACGATGATAAATATGTATCTTGATAAGATGGGTGTTTATCAGAGTGAGTTCGGATTCCCTT
>CAZNJA010000094.1:0-3610 GCA_964573245.1 uncultured bacterium | reverse complement strand
TTACCGGTGGCAGTGATGCGGCAGTGACACCTTTGGGTTTGGCGGGATTTTGTCAGATGAAAGCGTTATCAACACACAATGATTTTCCCGAAGAAGCATCCAGACCTTTTGATAAAGAAAGAGACGGCTTTGTTATGGCTGACGGCGGCGGAATACTTATTCTTGAAAGTTTGGAGCACGCCCAAAAAAGAGGAGCCCGTATATATGCCGAACTTGCCGGATTCGGTATGACTGCGGATGCTTATCACATTACCAGTCCTGACCCCGAAGGCGAGGGCGCAAAACTGGTTATGGCTAAAGCGCTTGAAGACGCCGGAATAAATTTAAATGATGTTGATTATATAAACGCTCACGGAACTTCTACTCCTTATAACGATAAAATTGAAACGCTTGCAATCAAAAAGCTTTTCGGACAGAATGCTTATAAAATTCCGATTTCTTCCACTAAATCAATGACAGGACATATGCTTGGAGCCAGCGGTTCTGTTGAATTAATTGCTTGCGTAAAGACGATTGAAGAGGGTATTATTCATCCCACTACAAATTATAAAAATCCCGACCCTGAATGCGACCTTGATTACGTTCCCAATAAAGCGAGAGAAAAAGAAGTTAAAGTTGCAATATCCAATTCTTTCGGTTTCGGCGGACATAATGCCTGTTTTGCGGTGAAAAAATTTGAGGAATAGTAATAAAAGGAGAAAACAAAATGGATTTTAGTTTAACCGAAGAACAAGAATTGATGCTTGCAGAAGTAAAAAAAGTTTGCAAAGAGAAAATTGCTCCAAGAGCAGAAGAAGTCGAAAAGTCAGGTAAATTCCCCAAAGAAAACTTAAAACTCTTAGCGGATATGGATTTGTTGGGTTTGGTTATACCTGAAGCATACGGCGGTTTGGGAATGAATTTTCTTACATGGTCATTGATAGCCGAAGAAATATCAAAAGCATGCGGGACTACAGGCCTTTCTTTTGGTGCCAATCTTCTCTGCATATATCCTCTTATGACATTCGGCACTGAAGAACAAAAAAAGAAATATCTCGTTTCTCTTGCAAAAGATGGAATAGGCGCTTTTGCACTTACAGAACCGGAAGCCGGTTCGGATGCAGGAAATGTTAAAACGACCGCTAAAGAAGACGGCGATTCATATATCATAAACGGAAGAAAAATATTTATAACAAACGGCGGAGAAGCTTCCACATTCATCGTCATTGCTACTACAAGACCTAATAAAGGCGCACGTGGTTTTACCGCTTTCATAGTGGAAAAAGGGACTAAAGGATTTTCCGTGGGACAACATTTTGACAAGATGGGATTTACAGGCCTTTCAAACGTGGAATTAGTATTAGATGATTGCAGAGTTCCTAAAGCGAATATTCTCAATCAGGAGGGCAGGGGCTTTAGAGTTGCAATGGAAACATTTGATTTGGGTAGAATCGGAGTGGGAATAGGCGCATTGGGTGTCGCAGAATCCGCATATGAGAAAGCTCTCCAGTATTCCAAAGAAAGAATACAATTTGATAAGCCGATATCATCATTCCAGGCAGTCCAGCATATATTGGCGGATATGGCTACAGAAATCGAAGCGGCAAAGCTCATTCTATATGAAGCCGCCTGGCTTAAAGATAACGGCAAACCGTTTGAGAAAATAGCTTCAATGGGAAAACTCTATGCTTCCGAAGTCGCAATGAATACCACAGTAAAAGCAGTCCAGGTATTCGGAGGGTCAGGTTATATGAAGGATTATGCAGTGGAACGGCTTATGCGCGAAGCAAAACTTTTTGAAATTATCGAAGGCACATCACAAATCCAGCGAAACATTATTGCTAACTACATCCTAAAAGGGAAGTAATCTTTTATAGTAGCTTTAATAAAACAAGATTGCTACGCTCACTATGTTCGCTACCAATCTCTCTTTCATAACAAAATGCAATAAAAACACAAAAATACTATGTTTTTTGGCTATTTTTGTTCATTTTTGAGTAAAAATTGATAGTTTTTGATAGTTTTATAAATAAGAATATATGCGAAATTTCAACAAAATATGCACTTTTTTAACGAAAAATGAGCATTTTTATGCAAAAATAAGCAGTTTTTGATAAAAATTGATGGTTTTTAGAAAAAGAGGGAAACTATGAATTTTAGAATTGAAGATTTATCAAATACTGAAAATATAATGCTTATAAACGCACACAAAGAGTATGGTACTTTGTTTGATCATGCACAGGCAACAGTTCTATTCACAAGAAAATTTATTTATAAAGTTGACCCCCTAGCTTGGGTTTTTATTTCATTTCTCTCACAGACTAGTAACTCTTTAGTTCTTGCATTATTGTCTTCAGTTAGAAGACACGATGTTCAAGCTAATATGATGTTGAGATATGCTTTGGAATCAGTTGTACTAGCATGTTATGCATTATCCAAACCAGACGTAAATGAATTCGGACACATTGATTCTGATGGGTTAATACAGATTGATGAAGAAGTACTGTCTAGGGCTTACGAATGGCTTGAAATAAATTATAAAACTTACTCCGATACGATAAAATCTTTTAAAGACAAAATAAATAAGAGTTCTTCTCATGCTAATATTTTGAAGCCTCAAGCTACTTTTGATTTCGATGAAGAAATGAAAATGCTCTTTTTCGATAAAAAACACAAGATTATAACTGAACAACGCTTATGGTGGATAGCTAATATTTCGTTGGGGTTTCTGGATCTCTTCTCAAAAGTTATTAATGATTTCCCTCTAGTGAAGCTTATTGATGATTTTCAAATAAGATGGAGAGATTTAGGAATAGAAAACGAAAGAATAAAACAGAAACTAATGAAATATCCTGAATTTGCGAAACGGATAAAACCTTAAATTTTACATATTTGACGTGGTTTTTGGTTTTTTCCGAAAACCGATAACCTCAAACCGAAAACCGAGATTTTATCAAGAAGGAGGAAGAATGGCACATATAACATACATTATTTTAGGGTTGGTCGCAGGTATTTGTAGCGGGATGTTTGGCATTGGCGGAGCTACAGTTCTTATCCCAGCCTTAGTATTTTTATTCGGCTTGAGTCAACACCAGGCGCAGGGAACAACTTTGGCGATTATGATTCCGCCTATTGGGTTATTGGCGGCGATGCGTTATTATCAGAGCGGCAATGTAAAACTAGATATAGCCGGCTTCGTATGTTTAGGATTTTTTGTCGGCGGATTAATTGGCGCACATTTCGTGCAAAATGTTCCTGACCTGTTATTGAAAAAATTGTTCGGGGTGTTTCTTTTGGCTGTTTCCTTAAGGATGATTTTCTTTAAATGATTTTTTGATATAATAGCCCTACTTATGAACATAATCGTTTGCATAAAACAGGTTCCTGATACCGAACATTTGCAGGAAGTGACTATAAATCCCCAAACTAATACCCTTGAAAGGGAAAAGATTCCCGCAATTATAAATCCTTTTGATGTGAATGCGATAGAGGAAGCCATCCGTATAAAAGAAAAACAAGGTGGGAAAGTTACGGTTATGACGATGGGGCCCCCGCAGGCGGAGGAAGCTCTTAGGACTGCTTTGGCAATGGGCGCGGATGAGGCGATTCTTCTAACAGATATGGCTTTTGC
>CAZNJA010000093.1:0-3684 GCA_964573245.1 uncultured bacterium | reverse complement strand
GTAGAATTAGTTGAGGATATTTCAGAACAGCACAAAAGGATGATATTAAGAAAGTAACCAAAATATAATTTCTTACCCCTTTGTTTTATTCCTTCTTTTCCCATTTTCTATTATGTGATAAAATCTTGCACATTGCCGAGGTGGCGGAACTGGTAGACGCGCATGGTTGAGGGCCATGTCCTTGTAAGAGGATGGGGGTTCAAGTCCCCCCTTCGGCACCCCGTTAGAGATTAGGTGAAATAGTTTTACATAGTTTTTCCAGAGTAAAAAAGGTTATAACATATACAACAGCTCGATTTATAATTTTCGTTCGCCATTGAAGCAGTGGCGGACTATCTCTAACGGGGTAAACCCCCTTCCCATTAGAAACCAATGAAACTATCCGATTTTGATTATCATTTGCCAAAAGAGTTTATTGCGCAGGAACCTGCTACTCCCAGAGATAGTTCCAAGTTGATGGTCGTTGACAGGAAAACCTCAGGCATACAACATAAATTTTTCAAAGACATCGGCGAGTTCCTGAGGGAAGGGGATTTGCTGGTAATAAATAATGCAAAGGTTTTTCCTGCGCGGCTTTTGGGTAAGAAAGAAGGAACAGGCGGGAAGGTAGACCTTTTGCTTGTCGAGGAAGTAAACGATAATCGCTGGAAATGTCTTATCCAGGGCAGAATAAGAAAAGGGCTAAACATAGTATTCGGCAATAACAAACTTAAAGGCAGGGTAGAAGATTATGACAAGGGAATATATCTCGTTAAATTCGAATACGACGGGCGTTTTGAAGATATTCTGGAAGAAATTGGGGAAATGCCCCTGCCGCCTTATATAAAAAACGCATCGGCATCATCTAAAAAAAGATATCAGACCGTATATGCCCAAAAGACGGGCGCTATTGCGGCGCCGACTGCGGGTTTTCATTTTACCGGAGAGTTAATAAAAAACTTAAAAGAAAAAGGCATATCAATCGCCACCTTAACACTTATAGTCGGCAGAGGAACATTTTTGCCTATAAAAACAGAAAACGTTGAAGAACACTTGATGGAAGAAGAGTATTTTGAAATAGACGATGAAACAAGAGAGAAAATAAACACACAACTAAAAAACAAAGGCAGAATAGTTGCTGTGGGAACTACAAGTGTCAGGACTCTAGAAAGCGCATACCGGAACGGAAAAATAAGCAAAACACAAGGAAAAACATCGCTTTTTATTTATCCCGGTTATAAATTCAATACAGTAGATTCACTTATTACAAATTTCCATCTTCCGAAATCAACCCTGCTGTTGTTAACATGCGCTTTTGCAGGTAAAGAGTTAATAATGAAAGCATACAAAGAAGCAGTTGACAAAAAGTACCGATTCTATAGTTTCGGGGATGCAATGTTGATAATATAAAAAATTATCAAGAAACAAACACCAAGAAACAAGATAGCAGAAAGATACAAGAAACAAGAAACAAGATACAAATATTGGACTTGTTTGGAATTTGAACCTTTGAGATTTGTTTGGTTATTGTTCCTTGTATCTTGGTTATTAATTCGCAAAGCAAATTGACTAAGCATAGCTATTTTAGTAAATTACTCTTTTGCAAAACAAAAATAAGGAGATTATATAAATGTTGCCGGATTTAGAGATTGCACAGACAGCACATATGGAGCCGATTGGGGAAATTGCCGATAAGTTGGGAGTGCAACAGGGTGAACTGGAATTATACGGCAATCATATGGCGAAAATAGACCTTAAGATTCTTGAACGATTAAAAAATAAACCGACAGGAAAATTCATAACCGTTACGGCAATAACCCCTACTCCGCTCGGTGAAGGCAAAACTGTCACTAATATAGGGCTGGGGATGGGGTTTGCAAGAATAGGCAAGAAAGCCTGCAATGTGCTCCGACAACCGTCAAAAGGGCCGACCTTCGGTATAAAAGGCGGGGCTTGCGGCGGCGGACATTCACAGGTTGTGCCTATGGAGAATATAAACCTTCATTTCACGGGAGATGTTCACGCTGTAGACACGGCGCATAATTTACTGAACGCCGCGCTTGATTCTCATATTCATCATGGAAATGAACTGAACATTGACCCGAATTTCATAACCACAAATAGATGCGTTGATGTAAACGACAGGGCATTGAGACATATATCAATCGGTATAGGTCAAAAAGCCGAAGGTTATCCGCGCCAGACAGGTTACGATATTACAGTTGCGACAGAGACCGCAGCAATTCATTCTTTGGCGACTTCATTAAAGGATTTAAGAGAGCGTTTAGGCAGAATGGTGGTGGGATATACCCGCGATGAAAAGCCCGTAACTGCGGACGACTTAAAAGTTGCAGGCGCGATGGCTGTGTTAATGAAGGATTCATTAAAACCGAACCTCGTGCAGACGCTTGAAAATACTCCCGTAATAATTCACGGGTTCCCTTTTGCGAACGTGGCGCACGGTAATAATTCCGTTATAGCCGACTTTGTAGCGCTCAAACTGGCTGATTATGTTGTTACAGAAAGCGGGTTTGGCGCCGATTGCGGAGCGGAGAAACTCGTTGATGTGGTATGCAGACAGTCAGGGCTTAAGCTGGACTGCGCTGTTATAACCTGTTCAATAAGAGCTTTGAAGATGCACGGCGGCGCTTTCTTGATAAAGCCGGGACAAAAACTTGATGCAGAACTTACGGCAAAAGAGAATATGCCTGCTTTGGAAAAGGGCTGCGAAAATTTGAAAGTGCATATAGAAAACATGAGAAACTTCGGTGTGCCTGTTGTTGTTACGATAAACACCTTTACAAATGATACTGAAAAAGAGATAGAATTCGTAAAGAATTATGCCACCGAGCACGGAGCCAACTTTGCGGTTCCCATAAACCCTTGGGCTAAAGGCGGAGAAGGATGTATGGAAGCGGCAGAAGCGGTAGTTAAGGCATGCGAGATGCCCAACGATTTCCATTTCCTTTATCCCGATGATATGACTATTAAAGAAAAAATAGAAACTATTGCCAAGAAAATATACCGCGCTGACGGAGTGGACTATTCTCCTGAAGCTGAAAAACGAATAGAATTATATACGAAATTAGGTTACGGGAATTTACCCGTTAATATGGCTAAAACGCATCTTTCGCTTTCTCACGACCCTAACCTGAAAGGCGCTCCGAAAGGATTTAGAGTGCCTGTAAGAGACATAAAGGCATCGGTAGGAGCAGGGTTCCTGTATCCGTTACTGGGTAAAATGTGGACTATGCCGGGACTTGCTTCGCAGGCTGCTTTTATGAATGTGGATATAGACGAGGAAGGAAAAACAAAGGGGCTTTTTTAAAAAAATTATGATTACACAGATTTTAAAAAGATAGATTACACAAATTATATTAGTTTGTAATCAGAGTAATCATTTAGTAATCAGTGTAATCCTAGATATTATGCATTCAAATCAGATAAGAGAAAATTTCTTACAGTTTTTCAAATCAAAAGGGCATATTATCAAGCCCGCTTCTTCGTTGATACCAAAAGACGACCCTACTTTGTTATTCACCGGCGCGGGGATGAACCAGTTCAAAAAAGAATTTCTGGGTGTCGGCGATAAAAAACTTAAAAGAGCCTCTACCTGCCAAAAATGTTTCAGGACTTCCGATATAGACATAATAGGCAAAAGCCCGCTACATCATACATTCTTTGAAATGCTCGGGAACTTTTCTT
>CAZNJA010000092.1:0-3785 GCA_964573245.1 uncultured bacterium | reverse complement strand
AAAGAATATGCTAAAAAATACGGATGCAAATATATGGAAGGTAAACGTCCGTGGAGTGTAAAATGCGGCGTTGCTTTTCCGTCCGCAACACAAAATGAAATAGACAAAGCCGATGCCAAAGAGTTAGTTAAAAACGGTTGCATTGCTGTCGGCGAAGGCGCCAATATGCCTACAACACCCCAAGCTATAAAAGTATTCAAGGATGCAAAGATTCTTTACGGCCCCGGCAAAGCAGCTAACGCCGGAGGCGTTGCTACTTCGGGACTTGAAATGTCACAGAACAGCCAACGTTTTCCCTGGACAAGAAAAGAAGTAGACAGTAAACTTCACGGAATTATGGTCAGTATACACGAGACCTGCGTCAAGTACGGCAAAGAAGGCACTTATATCAATTATGAAAAAGGCGCAAATATCGGGGGATTTGTAAAAGTTGCCGATGCAATGTTAGACCAGGGTTTGGTGTAAAAAAGAGAAATGTTAAAGTGACGTTCAAAAAATTTCCTGAAAATACTCACAGGGAATATGTCGCAATTTTGGATTTCGGTTCGCAATACACACAATTAATCGCCCGAAGAGTAAGAGAATGCAGAGTATATTCCGAAATATTTCCGTATAACGTCTCTATCCGAAAAATCGTTGACAACCCGCCGAAGGCGATTATTTTGTCCGGCGGTCCAGCTACCGTTACAAAAAACAAAAGCCCGGCCATATCAAAAGGTTTTTTTGAACTTGGGATTCCAGTACTCGGAATATGCTACGGAATGCAGCTGATGTCAAAATTATTCTCCGGCAAGGTCAAACATGCTCCGAACCGCGAATACGGAGATTCTAAACTAATCGCAGATAAACCCGATGAAATCTTTAGCGGGCTCGGCAACAAGTTCACGGTCTGGATGAGCCACGGCGACCATGTATTAAAGATGCCTGAGGGGTTCGCAAAAATAGCGCACACTGCCAATTCTCCGTTGGCGGCAATAAAACACAAAGGGAAAAAATTGTACGGCGTTCAGTTTCATCCGGAAGTAGTCCATACTCCGCAAGGATTGAAAATAATCGACAACTTCTTAAAGAAAATCTGCGGATGCCGCGGAGACTGGACAATAAGTTCATTCATAGAAGATGCGATACGAGATATAAAAGACACAGCCAAAAACAAACGGGTCATTTGCGCTTTGAGCGGCGGAGTGGATTCTTCGGTATTGGCTTTGCTTCTGCACAAAGCGCTCGGCAAAAAACTAGTATGCGTTTTTGTCGACAACGGCTTACTCCGCAAAGACGAAGCCAAACAGATAGCCAAAAGATTTAAAGGGCAATATCGCATAAACCTAATTCGCATCAACGCGACGGACATTTTCCTTAAAAAATTAAAAGGCGTGCTCGACCCCGAGAAAAAACGGCGAATCATCGGAAGGGAATTTATCAGGATATTCGAAACAGAAGCAAAAAAGTTCGACGAAATAAAATTTCTGGCTCAAGGGACCCTTTATCCCGATGTAATAGAATCTCGTTCCGCTTGGGGCGGACCAAGCGCCACGATCAAAACACACCACAACGTCGGCGGGCTTCCGAAAAAAATGGACTTTGAATTGATAGAACCTTTTAAATTCCTCTTCAAAGACGAAGTGAGAAAAGTCGGCAAAGAACTCTCACTTCCCGAAAGTATAATCTATAGACAGCCGTTCCCCGGTCCGGGACTGACAGTTAGAATAATAGGCGAAGTGACCGAAGAGCGTCTTAAAATTCTAATAGAAGCCGATGCACGAATTCAGGAAGAAATAAAGGCAGAGGGCCTTTACAAAGAAATATGGCAATCCTTCGGAGTCCTGTTACCCATCAAAACAGTCGGCGTAATGGGCGACGAGCGCACTTATGAAAATGTTATTGCAATAAGAGCGGTTACTAGCCAGGACGGCATGACCGCCGACTGGGTAAAACTGCCCTATGAGCTTCTGGGTAAAATTTCAAACAGGATTATTAACGAAGTCAAAGGCGTAAACAGAGTGGTTTACGATATTTCGAGCAAACCACCGGCAACTATTGAATGGGAATGAAAGAAAGTAATAAGTGGTAAGCATTAAGTGGTAAGTTTGAAACTAAAAAAAAACCTTTTTCTTTTGGTAGTGGACTTAATCCTTATAACTTATAACCTAAAACTGTAGTTAAAGTAATAAGTTAGTACTTATAATCATTTGGTATACTATACTTAATTTAATTTTTATCAGTAACTTAATACTTACAACTTACAACTTATAACTGTATCTAACCATGATAGCTATAATTAACTACGGAATGGGGAATTTAAGAAGCGTGAGCAAGGCGCTGGAAACCGTCGGGGCGGAAACTAAAGTTACAAGTAGCCCTGAAGATATACTTTCCGCCGATGCTATAGTATTACCGGGAGTCGGCGCATTCTACAGAGGCATGGAAAACCTGAAAGAAAAAAATCTCCTACCTGCCATACACAAGGTAGTAGAAGATAATAAACCGTTTTTGGGAATCTGTCTCGGATTACAATTACTCTTCAGCGAAAGTGAAGAACACGGAATATGCAAAGGATTAGATGTCATAAAAGGAAACGTAAAAAAATTCTCACCTGGTGCCCCGACGTTACATCGGGGTGAGATAAAAATTCCGCATATGGGATGGAACGGTATCAAATTCAAAATGCACCCCGACGCTAAGTCGGGGTGCTCCGACTATCCGTCGGAGCAAAAAATGAACATCTTTGAAGGCATCCCCGACGAGAGTTATTTTTATTTCGTACACTCCTATTATGTAGAGCCGGAGGATAAAAATATAATAATAGCTACAACAGAATATGGCAGGGATTTTGTTTCTGCAGTAAATAAAAACAATGTCTGGGGTGTGCAGTTTCATCCTGAAAAAAGTTCCGATTTGGGTTTGAAAATATTGAAAAACTTTGTTGAACTAACGAGGTAATTAAAATGAGGCTTGCCCCGTTAGAAATATCCTAACTGGGCAAAAGGACTATCGCATGGGAAACGAATCTAAATTTCTAACGGGGTTAGCAAAAAGAATAATACCCTGTTTAGATGTGAAAGGCGGACGTGTTGTAAAAGGAATTAAGTTCCGGGAACACCGTGACGCCGGCGATCCCGTAGAACTTGCCTTTTTCTATAACAAAGAGGGCGCTGATGAGCTAGTGTTCTACGACATTACAGCATCCAGTGATGATCGTTCCATAATGCTTGATGTAGTCCGGCGAACAGCCAGCCAGCTTTTTATACCTCTGACCGTAGGCGGCGGCCTGCGTACTGTTGATGATATGAACCAGATGCTAAAAGCCGGAGCAGACAAGATATCCATTAATACCGCAGCAGTTATGCGTCCAAGCTTGATATCAGAGGGCGCGCAACGCTTCGGCAACCAATGCATAGTGCTTGGAATGGATGCTATACGCGTCCCCGGTTCAAACCCTGTCCGCTGGGTTATTCACACTCATACAGGGGCAGACGGCGGGCATCCCGCAGGACTGGATGCCATCGACTGGGCAAAACAGGCAGTGGAACTGGGAGCGGGTGAGATTATGGTAAACAGTATTGACGCCGACGGAACTAAAAAAGGATATGATTTGGAGCTACTACGCGCTATCTCGGAAAATGTTTCCGTTCCCGTTGTAGCAAGCGGCGGCGCAGGCACTTTGGAACATCTCGCTGAAGCGCTAACCAAAGGCAAAGCCGACGCCGTCCTCGCCGCATCAATCTTTCACTACGGCGAATATTCAATAAAACAAGCAAAAGAATATTTGAGGGGGAAGGGAATAG
>CAZNJA010000091.1:0-3806 GCA_964573245.1 uncultured bacterium | reverse complement strand
AAGAATTTGATAAAGTTTTTTATGAACTCGAAATGCCGCTTGTCCGTGTTTTAGCCAACATGGAAATAAACGGAGTAAAAGTAAACAAAGAGGAACTCGATTATTTGGCAAAGGAACTCTCGCGGGAAATAGAAACGCTCTCGCAACAGATTTACGAACTTGCGGGCAAAACATTCAATTTGAATTCTCCCCAACAACTGTCTGATATTCTGTTTGAAAAGTTAAAACTTCCGTCCAAAACAAAATCCAAAACAGGTTATTATTCGACTTCTTCTTTTGTTCTGGAAGGGTTAAAAGACAGACATCCGATTATCGCCAAAATCATAGAATACAGAAGTCTGGCGAAACTCAAGGATGGGTTCGTTATTCCTTTAATCCAATCCATCAATCCTAAAACAGGCAGGATTCACACTTCATTCTTTCAGATAGGAACTTCAACGGGACGGCTTGCCTCGTCCAACCCGAACTTGCAAAATATACCGATAAGGACGGAAAAGGCGAAAGAAATAAGAAAAGTTTTTATCGCCGAGAAAGGAAATTTTATCCTTTCCGCGGACTACTCGCAGATAGAACTTCGGATAATGGCGCATTTTTCCGAAGACAAAATTTTGAACCGCGCTTTCGAAGAAGATAAAGATATCCATACCGAAACCGCAAAATATCTTTTTAACATCCCCGAGAATAAAATAACGCAGGAAGAAAGAAGAAAAGCAAAGGCAGTAAATTTCGGAATAATATACGGAATAAGCCCTTATGGGCTGGCGCAAAACATAGGAAGCGACGAGATAGCGGCAAAAACCATTATAGACACATATTTTTCGACACACTCACAAGTCAAAAAATTTATTAACCGGACATTGGCAAACGCAAGAGAAGCAGGTTATGTCAAAACACTGTTCGGAAGGAAAAGAGAAATAAAAAACATCAACTCCGACAATAAAACTCTGCGTCTGCAGGCAGAAAGGGAAGCAATAAACACGCCTATCCAGGGAACTGCGGCTGAAGTCATAAAACTTGCGATGCTAAATATCCATCAAAAATTAAAAGAAGAAAATTTAAAAACGAAGATGCTTCTGCAAATCCACGATGAACTATTATTCGAAGTTCCCAAAAACGAGATAGAGCAGGTGAAGAAAATAGTAAAGGACTGCATGGAAAACGCGGTTAATTTGAATATCCCCTTGAAAGTTGCCGTCAACATCGGAGAAAATTGGCTGGAAGCGCACTGATGAATAATAAATTCCAAATCTCAAATAACAAACCCCAAAAAAAATTCAATTACATAAATTCTAATGTTCTAAACACATTTGTTTGGAATTTAGTATTTGGAATTTGGTGCTTATTTGTGATTTGGTGCTTGGAATTTGTAATTTAAAACTAATAATTTGATATTACAGCTTTATTGATTTAATAAAACTATGAGTAAAAACCTTGTTTTTGTTATTCACAAACATCACGCTTCGCATCTACATTACGATTTGCGCCTCGAAAAAGACGGGGTGCTGAAAAGTTGGGCTGTCCCCAAACAGCCGTCTGAAGAAATCGGCGTTAAAAGATTGGCTGTTCAGGTGGAAGACCACCCTTTGGACTACGCAAACTTCGAAGGCGAAATCCCCGAAGGTTCATACGGCGCCGGACTTGTAGAAATATGGGATAAAGGTTATTATATCCCCTCCAAATTTGAGACTTCAGAAATAATCTTTGAACTAAAAGGTGGAAAATTAAAAGGCACATATTGTTTAATAAAATTAAAACGACAACAAAAAAATTGGCTTTTTTTCAGGAAAAACAATAAGTGAGACAAAATTCCAAATAACAAATTACAAGCATCAAATAAGCACCAATTACTAAAATTTTAATGACCAAAACAATTCATAGAAATGTCTGGCAAAAAATATGATTTAGAGGAAAGAACATACAAGTTTGCAAAAAGCGTAGCCTTTTTTTGCAAAAAATTGCCTCTTAATATTCCCAATAGGGAATATATCTCGCAAGTAATTAGAGCCTCAGGTTCAACTGGAGCTAATTACATAGAAGCAAATGAGTCCCTCAGCAAAAAAGACTTTAGAATGCGAATCAAGATTTGCCGCAAAGAATCCAAAGAATCTGCTTATTGGTTAAAGTTAATTATTGATATAAACTCGAACATCTTTAAAAAAGATGGGGAAACCCTTTTAAACGAAGCTATAGAACTCAAGAAAATTTTCTCAACCATAATTGATAAATCGATGTAATTTTATGTTTTGAAAATTCGGTAATTGGGATTTTGATATTATTTGGAATTTGAGAATTGGAATTTGGAAATTCAATCAAAAGGAGGATTCATGGCAATACACAAACAGTTAACGGTTTATCTGGAGAATAAACCAGGGCAGCTATCGAAATTATGTAAAGCAATAGCCAGTAAAAAAGTAAATATTTTGGCTATTTCGGTGGTTGACACAGCTGATACCGGCGCTATACGTATTGTGGTAAACAACGTTGCAAAAGTAACAGCCGCGCTTAAAAAACTCGGACTGCTTATTCACATCAGAGATGTTCTCGCGATAAATTGCCAAAACAAGCCCGGTATATTAGCCGAAGTCACGGGGAAATTATCAAAGGCAAACATCAATATTGATTATGCTTATGGAAGCGTTCACGAAAACGCAAAAGAGGCAATGTGCATATTCTCGGTTCCCGACCCAAAGAAAGCGGAAAAGATACTGAAAAAGTAGAGAAACACTGAAAATACCAATATACAATGACCAAATTCCAAATAATATCCAATAACCAATACTCAAATCCTAAACATAAAGATTTCGGTCATTGTAGTTTTGAATTTGGAATTTATTTGGTATTTGATGCTTGGAATTTGTGATTTTATTCATTCACTACCCAAAGACAGGAGATTATAATGCAGATACAAGAAATAAAGTTAGAAAATTTAAATCCCGAAGAATTTATAAATCAAAAAGTTAAAGAGATTTCTTCGGCTGTAGGAGATGCAGTTGCAATAAACGCCCTATCCGGCGGGGTTGATTCTTCGGTCGTCACAATGCTCGCGCATAAAGCTTTGGGTGAACGGCTAAAAACCTATTTCGTTGATAACGGAATAATGAGAGAAGGCGAGCCACAACAAATTGTTTCAGTATTTAAAAAATTAGGAGTGGATGTTCAGCTTGTTGACGCTAAAAAAGAATTCTTTGACGCATTCAAAGGCATAACAGACCCGGAAGAAAAAAGAGAGGCATTAACCCAAACATTCTATAAGAATGTCTTCGCAAAATTAGTGAGAGAAAGCGGGGCAAAATATCTCCTGCAGGGAACAATCCTGACGGACATTGACGAAACAGTTGCCGGAATAAAAAGGCAGCATAATGTTTTTGAGCAATTGGGCATAGACCCGCAGGAAGCATTCGGTTATAAAATCATAGAACCGCTGATACAACTGCGGAAGCCTGCGGTAAGGACGGTAGCAAAAGCTTTGGGGCTTCCCGAAGAAATTTTCGCAAGGCCACCGTTTCCGGGGCCTGCATTAGCCGCAAGGGTAATCGGAGAAGTCACACCCCAAAGAATAGAATTGGTTAGAAAAGCAACGAAAATCGTTGAAGAAGAACTTTCAGGCGTAAAAGCGTTTCAATATCTGGCAATACTACATGAAGATAAAGTCACGGGAATGAGAAACGGCGAAAGAGATTTTGGCTTTCAAATCGAAATAAGATGCTGGGACAGCGAAGACGCAAGAGTCGCATCACCAACAAGACTTCCTTACGAAACCCTGACAAAATTAGCCGACAGAATAACAAAAGAAGTTCCGGGTGTGG
>CAZNJA010000090.1:0-4225 GCA_964573245.1 uncultured bacterium | reverse complement strand
AAACTAAAATGGGGACAGCGACCATTTATTTGACTTATACTGTCAGAAATTGCAGTACGGAAAAATTTCCGTATAATCAATAGGTGTACGAAATTTTTTCAGGTTTAAAATCTTTAATTTGATATTTATGAAAATACAAGATGTAATAAATTTTTCTAACCAATTAGCAAAGATAGAATCAACACCAGCTGACACTTATATAGTAAATGATATTCACGACATAAAATGCGTTTATACAGGTATTGATATAAAAAAGGATGAAATAGATAATAAATATAATGAAAGTATTGATACATATTTATCACATCATCCTACTGATTTGTTAATGGGTAAAGGATTTTTAAAAGAGTTGGAAAGGTATTATCCTTTTTTATTAAATTATAATATTGATAAATCTGAAGCAAAAAAGGCAACGGAAAGTATAATAAGATTATGGGCAGAAGTTCCCTTTACTGATTATGAAAAAAGCCCAATGGATTTAAAGGATATTGCAATTAAAAATAATGTAAATTTATTCAATGTTCATTTAGCAGCAGATATTTATGGCAAACATATTATTGATAAACATTTATTATCCTTACGCACGACAACTACAATAGAAGAATTATTTAAGCATCTTAAAATAATTAATGAGTATAAGAATACTAATGAGGAATTTAGAATAATAATTGGTGATATGAAAAGTAAAATTGGAAAATTTGTCTTTGCTCACGGATGTGGTGCCAATGGTGGATTACCAATTGCAGAAGCATTATTTAAAAATAATGTAGATACAGTTATTTATATTACTTATTTTAGATTTCAGGAAAAAAATGATATTGAAATCTTGAATAAATTTGATAATAAAAATTTAGTAATATTACCTCATCATGCTTCGGATTCTGTTGGATTTAATTTTGTTTTAAATTGGTTAGAAAAAAATAATATCAAAATTATTAGAAAAGACGATATTATAAGTTGTAATTAAGGAAGAATTTGAGAAACATAAAAGTATCAAATCTTAACATTTGACCTATACTGTCAGAAATTGCAGGATTTGTAAGATTATTTTAAAAGAACTGCTTAAGGAGAATAGAAAAAATGAGAATGTTTAGAAAAACGAGTGTAGCAGTATTTGTTGTTTTAGTGCTGGGTTTTTTCTGTGCCTCATGTGCAGTTGCGGAGAAATGCTGGGTAGGCACGTGGGCGACCAGCCAGCAGCTTGCGGAACCCCATAACACCCCGCCTTCGCCGCATTTAGCCAATAATACACTGCGTCAGGTTGTGCACGCAACATTGGGAGGCAGCAGAATACGGGTGCAATTTTCCAATAAGTATTCTTCCGGCCCGGTAACTATTAATTCAGCCCATATAGCAGTGTCAAAGGGCGGAAGCGCGATAGATACAGCGACGGACAAGGCACTGACGTTTAAGGGGGCATCATCGGTAACTATTCCGGCGGGAAAGGAAATTTATTCGGATGCTTTAGGCTTTGATGTAAAACCGTTGAGCAATCTGGCGGTAAGTATTTATTTCGGGTCGGCGTCATCAACTAATGTCACAGGACATCCGGGCTCTAGGACCGATTCCTATATAAAAACCGGCAATGCAGTGTCGACTAATTTTGCACCGGACGGGACAAAAGCCAACTGGTGGATTTTGAGCGGGATTGATTTGTGGCTCGATGATTCCTATGCATCTGTGGCGGTGTTGGGAGATTCGATTACGGACGGCAGGGGCTCGACCACCAACAGCAATAACCGGTGGTCGGACAGTCTGGCGCGACGTCTGCAGGCAAATCCGAATACCGCAAAGATTGGCGTATTAAATCATGGCATCGGCGGCAATGCTGTGGTAAGAGGCGGGCTTGGTCCGACCGCTCTTAAGCGTTTTGACCATGATGTGCTCGAACAATCCGGAGTGCGCTGGGTGATAATTTTTGAGGGGGTCAATGATATTGGTTGGGGCCAGGCAGCCGACAAGATAATTTCCGCGTATAAAACATTCATAACCAAGGCCCACAACGCAGGTCTACTGATATACGGAGCGACAATAACACCTTTTAAAGGAAATGGTTATTACTCAACTGAACATGAGGCTGTGCGCGATGCAGTTAACGACTGGATAAGAACCAGCGGCGAGTTCGACGGAGTCATTGATTTCGATCGGGCGGTTCGTGATCCGGCGGACGAGGACCAGCTGAACCCGGCCTATCAATACGAATGGCTGCACCTCAATCCGGCAGGTTATCAGGCGATGGCTGATGCCATTGACCTTGATTTGTTTAAGCAAGCAAAAGCTGTCGGAAATAGGCAGAAATAGGGACAAATCTTTCCCCTCTGTTTTCCCCTTAGAAATTCTATGGAATTTCAAGGACCAAAGTCCCGGGAATGCTTTGCATTTCACGGGGCAAGGAAAACAAGACGAGGGGACTTCGCACATTTGACATAACTCCTTTCTCTCTCTAACAGGGTTTACAAAATCCCCTTCTTCCTATAAAATTCTATCTAAGATATGAAAACTATTTTTTTCTTAATATTAGTTTTATTGCTAATGAATTTTCAAACATTTTCGCAGGAAGCTCAGTTAAAACCGCGTATAGTTGTACTAACTGACATTTCCACATGGGAACCCGATGACCATGAATCATTGATCCGGCTTCTTGTCCATGCGGACTTGTATGAAATAGAGGGGCTGGTTATATCTACAGGTTATAGTATTAAAACCCTCACCAAGTCTCCTGAGAAAGATTTTATCAATATCGCTTTGGGTGTGGTTGATGCATATGAAAAGGATTTACCGAACCTGCTTAAACGCTCCAAACAGAGCGGGCATTCACAAGATGGTAGCCGGCAGGGGGTCGGATATTGGCCAAGTCCGAAATATTTAAGAGACCGTATCATGTTCGGCAGCCTGAATAGAGGGAAAAAGTTTATAGGAGATGACAATGATTCTCCCGGAAGCGACCTTATTATCAAACTGGCAGATGAGGATGACGACCGTCCACTCTGGATAACCGTCTGGGGAGGAGCAAACACTGTAGCCCAGGCAATCTGGCAGGTACAGCAAACCCGAAGCGATGCTGAACTGAAGAAATTCCTTCATAAAATTCCAATTTATGCAATAACTGATCAGGACCGTCACTATGACGGATCAGAAGGATATGAAGTCAGCTGTCATCAATGGATGCGACGGGAATTTAAAGATGACCTTTTGTTTATTTGGGATGAATGTGCATGGAAATATCAGAATGGCACCGGAGCCAGCAATTGGGATCAATATGCAACCAATATCCAGAACCATGGTAATCTGGGTAGCCAATATCCTAAATACAAATATGGTGTTGAAGGCGATACACCTTCTTTTCTTCATGTAATGCCCAACGGGCTCAATAACCCTAAGGTTCCAATTCAATGCGGTTGGGGTGGATATTCTAAATGGGGATTAGGCGCAGATAATAAAACCTATGCATATACAAACCATGCAGGTTCGGCAAATAGTATATGCAGAAAATATGAAGACCGTTTCTATGCGGCAACCTTTAATAACTTTGCAGCCCGAATGGACTGGGCAAAAGACGGCAAAGGAAACCGAAATCCGGTAATTGTCATCGATAATGACAAAGGCATTGCTATATTGAAAAAAACTCCCCAGCCAGGCACTAAGGTTATCCTCGATGCATCAGGCACATATGACCCGGATAATGATGCCCTGACCTTTAATTGGTGGATACAATCGGAAGCTGGGACTTATACTAGAAAGGTTACTGTTTCAAACAGCGACTCGAGTGTGGCAACGGTGAGTGTACCATCAGACTCGGATGGAAAGACTTTTCATCTGATATGCGAGGTTACCGATAATGGTACACCTAAACTTTCCAGTTATAGAAGGATTATTTTTGAACCAATTATTGGCACAGGCATTGGAAATATCACCGTTGGTGAAAAGAATCTTTTATCTAAAGAGTAAAAGTATCAAATCATTATTTAAATTTTTTGTAGTAACGATAACCGCTAACCGAACACCGGATCTTTAATCTCCCTTTCTCTCTCCGCATTTAAATAAGGCACAAAGGCAACTAAGGCACACAGGCACAAAGTTTTAAAATTTGACTATTTACTTAGTGCCTTTCCGCCTGCCAATCTTTGGCGGGCAGGTGCTACTCTGTGCCTTTGTGCCTATTATTCCCAATTGACAATTAAACCGCTCTTGTGTTACCTTTCACTACCATGAAAACTCAAAACTC
>CAZNJA010000089.1:0-4334 GCA_964573245.1 uncultured bacterium | reverse complement strand
CGGAGATTTGTCCAATAGAAATATCGCGTTTTCTCAAGGTGACTCCCTTGTTGTTTGGATGACACAGAAAAAAGATGCAGTTATTAAAGATGAACTGGAAAGGATAGGTGAGGACAGTCAATTTCAGGATATGAAAAATTCTCTTAATAAAATCGGGGCGGATATAGCAATACCGATAATCAGAGAGGACTCTTTGTTGGGCATAATTTTTTTAAAAGGTAAAGCCTCAGGAGATGTCTTTACAGGAGAAGATATTGACCTTTTACTTACTGTTGCCAATCAGGCAGGCGTTGCTATAGAGAACGCGCGTCTTTATACACAAGTAGAGCAGGCAAAAGTGTATCAGGAGAACATTTTAAAAAATTTGGCAAATGCGGTTATCGTTACGGATAAAGAAGACAAAATTCGTATATTCAACGAAAAAGCCCAACAAATTGCGGGAATGTCAGCTTCTTCCGTCATAGGAAAAAACTATAAGAAATTCCTTCCTAAGGAATTTTCACAAGCTATAATGGATGTCAAAAAGTTTGGCAAGGGTTTTTCGAGTTACGAAATCGAATATGTCAGAAGCAAGAAAAAAGCGGATAAAATAAAACCGATGGTTCTTGGCGTGGGAACAGTGGCGATGAAGGGAAAGAATAATAAAATAAGCGGAGTGATATTAGTTCTTACTGACCTTACTGAAATTAGGACTTTGGAACATCAGTTGAATAGGGCGGAAGAACTTGCGACTGTGGGAACTTTGGCAGCGGGCATGGCGCATGAAATCAAAAATCCTTTAGTTGCCATAAATACATTTTTCGAATTGTTGCCGCAAAAATACGATGACCCGCAATTCAGGGAAGAATTTTCCGCTTCCGCGTGCGAGGAAGTAAAAAAGATAAACGATTTGATACATCGGCTTCTTAATTTTGCTCAACCGAAACCTCCTAACTTTTCTTTATATCATATCCACAAATGTATAGACGAAAGTTTAAAATTTATGAGCACAAAATTAGATAGTTATGGCATAGAGGTAATCAAAGAATATTCCCCCGATGTTCCTGAAAATTATATAGATAAAACCAGATTCGATGAAGTTATTTTAAATCTTTTGCTTAACGCGATAGAGGCAATGGAAAAAGGGGGCAAATTATATATAACGACATCTTATGAGAAAATAGAAAATACCAGACAAATTCTTTTAAAAATTAAGGATACGGGAAAGGGAGTTCCTCCTGAAAAAATTTCGCGGATATTTGACCCTTTCTTTACCACAAAAGACGATGGCACAGGATTGGGGTTGGCGATTGTTTATCGTGCTGTAGTTGACCATGGTGGCAGTATAGAAGTGAAAAGTGAATTAGGTAAGGGCACTGTTTTTTCAATTTCCCTGCCGCTCTTTTTGCAAACGTATAATCGAAAATTCTTAACCGTAAAAACATGAAGAATATATTAATTGTTGCTGAGCAAAAACAGATAAAGGAATCATTGAAGGCAATACTTAATGATAAATTTTTTCTGTTTTCCGCTTTAAATTCTCAGGAAGCACTGCAGATAATAAAAGAAAAACAAGTAGATGTTTTAATTCTGGACAGTCCCATAAAAGATATAGATGTCTTAGAGTTTATCCGGCAGGCGCGGAGTATTGCCTCGGAAGTTATTCCAATAGTTCTTCTTTCCACGACCGACGGACGAATAAGAGAAGAACTTGTAGAAAACAAGGTTTATGAATGGCTTGTAAAACCCTTCCAAAGAAAAGAACTTGTTTATCTTATTTCGAGAGCAAATGAAAGAGTCCAGCTTATGAAAAAGATAAAAGTTCTGGAAAACGAAAAAGCCCAATCCGATTCGAAAATCCAGCCGATTTTTCCCAAAAACAAGGATCTTCTTCCCGAAGAAGAATTCAAGCGTCTATTCTATTATTACCAAGAAACGTTCAGAAAATTCTCTCGCATTCTCACTCATATATTCGAGCCGGAAAAACTGTTCGAGATGATTGTAAGCACATTATCCGAAGTTTTTGAGGTTAGCAAGTTGGCTATTATCGTGAAAGAAAGTGGCGAGGGTTTTTACAAAATCAAGAATGCTTTAAGGATGAGAAAAGAGATAATGGAAGACTTTAGGCTTAGGGAAGCGGATGGAATTGCTGGATGGCTTTCTAAAAATGGGCAGATATTGACAATGCAAGATAGACAAATCCCTCCTTATATAAAGGAAGAGATGGAACTTTTAGAAGCGGAAATATGCGTTCCTTTATTTGGAGACACCGAACTTTTGGGCTTTTTGAGTTTAGGTAAAAAGATTACAGGCGAAAATTTTACTGCCGGCGAGTTGAAATTTTTATATATGATGAGCAACTATACGGCACTAGCTATTCAAAATTCCCGTCTTTACAGAGATATGCTCCAACACAGAGAGCATCTCTCTGACATAATGAAAAATATTTCTTCTGGGGTTTTGGCTATTGATAAAGAAGCCAGAATAACTTCCATAAACAAATCTGCGAGGGATATTCTGGGATTGAAAGATGATTTGGTGGGTAAGAACATTCAAAAAGTCGGTTCGATACTTGCCGATATTATGATTAGAACCGTTCAGGACAAAAAAGTCTATAACAGACATGAAGTAGTATATCCTGCAAAAAAGATTTCTCTGGGTATAAGCACCGTTCCTTTGAGGGATGAATTAAGTAGAATAAAAGGCGCTTTGATGGTTTTCCAGAACATATCAGAAGTAAAACAACTGGAGAAGAAACTGAACAAGGCAAAAGAGGAAGAGTTCTGGAAGGAGCTTGCCGCAAAAGTGGCTCATGGGGTAAGGAACCCACTTGTTTCCATAAGCACATTCGCCCAACTTTTACCCGAAAAGAAACAAGACAAACATTTCATTAAGGATTACCACGAAACGGTTTTAGATAGTGTTTACAAGTTGAATAATATTGTTGAACGACTGGAAAAGTTTTCTGATTCTTCAAAACTCACCTTTTCTAAAGGAAGTATAAATTCCGTTTTGGAGGAGACTGTTGAAGAATTTCAAAAAGAATTCAAAAAACAAAATGTACAACTTAACAAAAATATTACTGGTGCTATCCCAGAGTGTTTGCTTGATAACGATAAATTAAAGGAAGCTTTTTCAGACATTATAAAAAATAGTTTATCCGCCATGGAAAAAGGTGGAAGATTAGATATCGAAACTTCATATGACGTAAAACAAAAACAAATCCGTGTAACATTTAAAGATAATGGAAAGGGGATTGAATGCGATGATATATCTCGTGTTTATTCTCCGTTTTATACAACTGAAACGAAAGGGTTAGGGTTGGGGCTTCCGATTGTGAGACAAATCGTTGAAAAACATGGCGGGTTCAGCAATATATCTTCTACACCCAAAAAGGGAACGACTTTTGATATTTTTATTCCCGTTTCCGATAAAAAAGAAGAAATGCTGACTGCTGTCTTACAAGCAGAAGAAATTCCTGCTTATTCTCCCGCTAAGATTTCTGGAACGGAAAAATATTCTAATGGTTGGAAGGATGACGATATAAATAAAAAAGCTAAGGATGAAGAAGAAGTGTCTGTGCCAGTTGAATCTGCAACGAAACAGATTGACGCTTCTGTAAAAAAACAAGAAGTAGATAAGCCAGATGACAAGCCGATTGTGCAGGATAAAAAGCGCATCTCTTTGGAAGAAGAAGTATCTGCGATGGAGAAAAAGTTGATAATGGATGCTTTGGAGAAAACAGGAGGCGTTAAAATAAAAGCGGCGAAACTGCTGAATATAAGCAGAAGAATGCTTTCGTATAAGATAGAAAAGTTGGGGATAACATAAACTTATAACATATAATAAGAAAGGGGAGGGGGAATGAAGAAAAAAAATAAAATCATCATTGTAGATGACGAAAAAAGTGTCAGAGAATCTATAAAAATGATTCTAAAGGATTATTATGATTTATTGATTTTCACTAGAGGCGACGAAATATTAAAAGAGTTCAAAGAAGATATGGCTGATGTGGCTTTGTTGGATATAAAGATGCCGGGCATGAGTGGGATAGAACTTTTGAAACAATTAAAGAGAATAGACGAAGACCTCGAAATAATAATGATTACCGGATACGGAACGTTGGATAGTGCTACGCAAGCGATGCGAAACGGCGCCTCCGCATATGTGAATAAACCGTTCAGCAAGAATAAACTTATTGAAATTATAGAAGAGAAAATCAAGAAAAGAGAAAAAAGCAGAAAAAAGAAAAAAAGATTGGTAGAGTTGGAAAATGTCAAAAAATCACTTGAGGATAAAACAAAGGATTTTTATTCCTCTACGGTAGATTCTCTTTTAGCCGCAATACACGCCAA
>CAZNJA010000088.1:0-4368 GCA_964573245.1 uncultured bacterium | reverse complement strand
AAAGACGGAATAAAAATCGATGCAATCGGTATTCAATCGCATATGCACCAGGGATATTGGGGCATTGAAAAAACACTTGACGTTCTCAAACGTTTTTCGCACTTTGATATCCCCATACACTTTACCGAAAGTGCGCTTGTTTCCGGAAAAATAATGCCCGAGCATATAGTAGATTTAAACGACTATAAAGTTGACGAATGGCTTTCCACTCCCGAAGGAGAAGAGCGACAAGCCCAGGAAATAGTCACGCATTATAAAACACTCTTTTCTCATCCTGCCGTGAAAGCGATTACATGGTGGGGATTGTTCGACGGAGGATGGCTAAAAGCGCCAGCTGGGCTACTGCGCACGGACCATTCCGCCAAACCATCATATAACGCTTTATATGAACTTATAAAGGGCAATTGGTGGTTTGCTTCGAAAAAAATGGTTACTGACAATAAAGGAAACATCCGATTCAACGGATTTTTGGGTAAATATAAAGCATCATGGAAAGACAAGAAAACAACTTTTGATTTGGCCAAAAAAGGCAATGACAAGTTGGAAGTATGTCTATAAATCCTTAAGATATTTTTCCAAAAACAGACGAAATTTATTTGCCTTTCCTTTGCTCAATATCAGGAAGATATTTCTTAAAGGAAAGCTGTCTTTTAAAACGCACAGGTAAAGGCACCCGTCCTCTTCTCAACGGCAAAATTATAGTGATTTCCGTTCCTTTGCCCAATTTGCTTTTGAATTTTATATCCCCGCCATGAGCTTTGACTATGCGATAAGTTATCATAAGCCCCAAACCCGAACCATCCGCTTTTGTAGTAAAATATGGTTCAAATATCCTGTAGAGTTTATCTTCCGCAATACCGACTCCCTCATCTTTGATTGCGACTTCAATTCTATCTCCCCGCAAAAAAGTGGAAACATAAATATTGCCTCCTTCGGGCATGGCTTCTATGGAATTTTTGAAAATATTTAAAAGTGCCTGCTTTATCTGTTCGCTATCGATAAGAAAAGACGGAATATGCGGCGAATAATTCTGTTTTATTTCTATATTGTTTTTTACAAATTCGGGAGAAAGAAAAGCAATAAGTTCTTTGAGCGTATTTTCTATTTTCGCTTCCTCTAATTTAAGAAGCGAAGGGCGGGATGCCTCAAGAAATTGATTGACAATTTTATCCAAGCGGGCTATTTCTTCCTTGATGATTTTGACGAAATCAATGAGTTTTTCTTGAGATTTGGAAGGCAGTTTCCCGATTTCCTTCTTTAAAAGTTCAAGGTGAATTTGTAAAGCGTTTAAAGGATTGCCGACTTCGTGAGCAACACCGGCGGCAAGTTGAGATAACGTCGCAAACCTTTCCCCGCTCGCCCTTTCTTCTTGCGTTTTCCTTTCCTGGGTAATATCATCGACAATTACAATAGCGCCCAAAGACTTCCCTTCGGCGGATAAAAGAGCCAATTTGCTTATTCTTAAGAGACGATGGGAGGGCTCCGTAATTTCTATTTCTTCGTTTTTGAATTCTTTTTTGCTTTCCAATATCAAATGCGCCAGACGTCTATCATAGAACGAAAAAGAACCAAACAGGTCGTTTACATCAATAGACATTATTTCGTTAAGACGTTTATTCATATAGACGGGACTACAGTCAAAATCCAAAACAAGTATTCCCTCCGTAAGAGAATTGAAAATATTCTCTAATAGACCTCTCTCCCCGAGAAGTTCGCCTATATATTGACGCAGTTTGCCCTTGTCTATATTCTCTATCTTGTCTATTAATTTTTCCCAAAATCTCTCAAGTAACATTTTTTCGTCCCATCACGTTCTGTTTTTACAAGAATTATTATAGAGTATCCAGCATCAGGATTTTAATTTGCTTTTAACAGTTCTTCTCTGTTATCCAATAAAACAGTTATAGACCCTACCGATGTATTCGCTTTCATGAGGATAGGAAGTTTCTTGTCGTCGTTTGTCAGCCATATTTTAAATTCTCTTATCTTGGTAGAGGTAATATCTGTTTTTACGTTTTTTGTATCTACATCAAGCAAAATCGTGTCAAATGTTTTACCGTAAATTTTCAGCGATTCTTCAGCAACAGCCTGAACTTTTACAGGGAATATTTCCTTTTGAGTTAAGACGGGAATGATAATACTGTCGCCGATATCCCATTCCTCTAAAATAAGCACACATAAGGCGGAAAGCGGATTCTGCAACCCGTGTTCTTTTTTCAAAAGTTCATCAAAATCCGTTTTCTCCTGGTATTTGTAATTTTTCTCCCGCTGTTTTACTTTCCACCAAACAGGCAAAATCTCTTTCGAATCCAGAATCACAAGAGTAGAATATTCGTTTTTTATTTTAAAAAGAAAATCTGCCAGACCAACGGTTTTTAATTCAGCTTGGAAAAGATAAGATTTTTGCTTTAAATCAGGTAAAGGAATCTCTTGACAGCCTATTGTCGATTTGCCGCCTATGATGCCCCTCCATCTAAGAGAAAATTCTAATTTTTCAGTATCTTTAGTTTCCGAAAACCCAAGTGTGTTAAAACAAAGATTTAACAGAACAATTACGAATAGATAAACTATAAATGTATTTCGTCTATAAGGAATTTTCATACAAATAATTGTTTTTCGCTTGTTTATATCCCCTTCTCATCTATGGTTTACTTCTTATATTTGATTTTGTCCTTCTGTAAGATAATATGTTTTCGCCAAATTTTATCATTTCTTTTTGGATAGTCCAATCTATAATGGACACCGCGGGATTCTTTTCTTATCAAAGCGGATTTTACCATTAAAGACGCTACTGTAAGCATATTTTGAAGTTCCCACCCTTTTAGAGAAGAGAACTCTCTTGCGAGAACATAATCCATCCAAAATTGTATTCTATCTTCTGCTTCTTTGAGTCTGTCTCCTTTTCTTTCGATCCCCACGTCTCTGGTCATGTAACTTCTCAAAGAGTTTTTAATATCCTCAATATCAAGATTAAAGGGCAAATTAGAGAGATATTTTCTTGGATAAATCAACTTTTTATTTTTCACCGCCTCGCCAAGAGTTTGTCCAGCCTCTTCCCCCGCTCTACAACCGAATACTAATCCTTCCAATAACGAGTTTGAAGCCAAACGATTTGCCCCATGAACACCGGAGCAGGAAACTTCTCCGCACGCAAATAAATTGTTTATAGATGTCCTGGTTTTTAAATCCACTTTCACACCGCCAATCGTATAATGTGCTGATGGGCGGACAGGAACAAGGTTTTTACTCACATTCAATCCTACTTTTTCGCATATATTTACCAAATTGGGAAATCTTTTTCTAACTTGGGAATAAGGGAGACTTCTGACATCAAGATAAACATTTGTGGCTTCTGTATTTTTCATTTCTTGTACAATAGCTCTTGAAACAACATCTCTGGGAGCCAAATCGCCCGACTGATGATACTTTGTCATAAACTTTTCACCATATTTATTTCTTAAAACACCGCCCTCGCCTCTGACAGATTCGGAAATCAGTAATCTCGAAGTCCCTGCTACATATAAAGCAGTGGGATGAAATTGTATGAATTCCATATCCTCCAACTCGCCGCCAGCCCTATAAACCATAGCGATTCCATCACCTGTAGCTACAGTATGATTTGTGGTTTCTCTGTAAACCTGCCCCGCCCCGCCAGAAGCAAGGATTACTTTATCCGCAAAAACGGGAAACAATCCTTCTTTTGCGGTGAACATATAAACGCCAAAACATTTATTGTTCTCCACAATCAGATCGGCGCAAAACGCGTTTTCCAAAATTCTTATATTTTTCGAAGAGTAAAAATATTTATTTTTAAAACCACAAGGCAAATTACAAGCACAAGAAACAAGAGTTTTTTCTATTTCTCTCCCTGTCGCATCGCCTTGAGCGTGTATTATCCTTTTAACGCTATGGCCGCCTTCCCGGGTAAAAAGGAAATTTCCGTTTTTACTATCGAACCTCGCGCCGATATCCACCAGTTCTTTCACTCTCTTTGGTCCTTCTTTAATCAAAATTTCAACTGCTTCCTTCCTGCATAATCCGCTGCCGACTTTTAAGGTATCCTCTATGTGCTTTTTGTATGTGTCTTGCCTTGAAAGCACAACTGCAACCCCGCCCTGAGCTTCGTTGGTATTGCAATCGGGAAGTTTTTTCTTCGTCGCTATGATTACTTTCCCATATCGAGACGCAACCAATGCCGCTTCAAGCCCTGCGACTCCGCTTCCTATTACAAGCACATTTGTAGTGACATGATGCGTTTTCAGTTTTTCTGGGTTTATTAGAAATTTCATATTTAACTCAAATAGATAAAATCAAAAATTACCCCGAGAAATTCAAAGAATTTCCGGCCCCTAGAAATGCAGAGCATTT
>CAZNJA010000087.1:0-4409 GCA_964573245.1 uncultured bacterium | reverse complement strand
GTAGCGCAACCACCCAACAATAGAAGACCTGCTAATAATGTGATAGATAATGTCTTTTTCATAAAAATCAGCTATAAACCATATTAAAAGGTAACGGTAACGAAGCCCGTATCGTTTGACGGTGACGGTAACGTTTTTAAGACGATAAACATAACCCAATGACGAAACGGGTATCGTAACCCTAACCTATAACCGTTATTTATTCTTTGCCATTTTCTCCTTCATTCTTTTTATTTCGTCGCGGATAACTGCCGCTTTTTCGAATTCCAATTCTTTGGCGGCTTTGAGCATTTCCGTTTCAAGTTCCGCGATTAAAGATTCGTCCTCAATTGTATATCTTATTCCTTTTTCTCTTACCAGAGAAACAAGATGTAAACTTTCTGCCTTTGTTTTTATTTCTCTCTTTAACAAATCTACTATTTCTTTCTTTATCGTTTTTGGAGTTATGTTATGTTTAAGGTTGTAGTTCAGCTGGCGCTTTCTTCTTCTTTCTGTTTCGTTGATGGCTTTTTCCATGGACTTTGTTATCACATCGGCATACATTATCACTTCGCCTCCAACATTCCTTGCGCATCTGCCGATTACCTGTATAAGCGATGTTTCCGAACGCAAAAAACCTTCCTTGTCTGCATCAAGAACAGCCACGAGTGAAACTTCCGGCAGATCCAGCCCCTCCCTTAAAAGGTTTATTCCAACAAGACAATCGAATTTGCCTTTTCTTAAATCGCTTAATATTTCTACTCTTTCAAGCGTTTCTATTTCCGAATGTAAATATCGCACCTTTACACCCATTTCCGATAAGTATTCCGCCAGTTCTTCCGCCATTCTTTTAGTGAGTGTTGTGACTAAAATTCTTTCGTGTTTTTCCGCTCTTTCTTTAATTCTTTCAAGTAAATCGTCTATCTGGTGTTCTATGGGTTTTACCGTAATTTTCGGGTCTATCAATCCTGTCGGCCTGATTATTTGTTCAACCACTTGTTTGCTTCTTTTTAGTTCAAACGGGGCAGGCGTTGCGGACACGTAAATCACATTGTTCATTATCCTTTCGAATTCTTCAAATCTCAAAGGCCTGTTGTCCAAAGCCGAAGGTAGGCGGAAACCATATTCGACGAGTGTGCTTTTTCGGGCTCTGTCGCCGTTATACATTCCGTTAATCTGGGGAACGGTTACGTGCGATTCGTCTATTATCAGAAGAAAATCTTTCGGGAAATAATCTATTAAAGTATAAGGTTTCTCTCCTGCTTTCCTAAGTGAAAGGTGGCGCGAATAATTTTCTATCCCGGGGCAATGCCCCAGTTCTTGCAGCATTTCGATATCGTAATTCGTTCTGCTTTCCAATCGCTGTGCCTCAAGAAGTTTGTGTTGTTTGGTCAATTCATCAAGCCGCGGTTTAAGTTCCATCTTTATAGTTTTGATTGCCGTGTTCAAACTGTCCTGGCTGGCGACAAAATGCTTGGCCGGATAGAGCATTATTTTATTTATATCTCTTATAGGATGGTTTGTTAACGGCTCAATTTCTCTTATCTTTTCAATTTTGTTTCCCCACAGTTCTATTTTTAAAGCAGTTTCTTCATATGCGGGAAAAATTTCGAGCGTGTCGCCCCGCACTCTGAATGTGCTGCGTTTAAAATTAATATCGTTTCTTTCATATTGCATTTGTATAAGCCGTTCAAAGATATGTTCGCGCTTATATTGTTTGCCTTTTTCAAGTATAAGCGCCATGTTCTGCCATTCTTCCGGCGAGCCGAGCCCGTAAATACAGGACACGCTTGCAACAATTATCACATCATCGCGCGAAAACAAACTTGAAGTCGCTTTTAAACGCAACCTGTCTATTTCCTCGTTGATTGAAGAATCTTTTTCTATGTAAAGGTCTTTCATCGGAAGATACGCTTCGGGCTGGTAATAATCGTAATAACTTACAAAATATTCAACGGCGTTATTGGGAAAAAATTGTTTGAATTCCGAATAGAGTTGCGCCGCCAAAGTTTTGTTGTGGGATATTACGAGAGTTGGTTTATTTATATTAGCAATTACATTGGCGACGGTAAAAGTTTTGCCCGAACCCGTAACGCCCAAAAGTGTCTGTTCTTTATAGCCCTGCTTCAAGCCGTCGGTTAATTTTTGTATTGCCTTGGGCTGGTCACCTTTTGGTTTGAAATTGGAAACAAGTTGGAACATAATCCTCGCTCCGCTCGGAAATTTAAAAATAAATTGATGCTAGATACTGGATTCTAGTTAAAGAATTATTTTTTACAAGTATCAAGCATCTAGTATCAAGAATCGTTTTTTGATTTGTTATTCTACTTTCCTTCGAACTGCATTTCAAATTAGTGAGATATACAACGCCTTGACAGGGAAAAATTGGGAGAGTATAAATAAAATAGAACAATGTAGAAGTTGCATTGTTTATTAGATTACAGGGATGTTATAGAGAAATAAAAAATGAGATTTAAAAATTGGATTATTTCAATATTGTGGGGTGCATTTTTAATAAACTTTTCTACATTACCTTTAGGTAATACACATTATAAAATGTCTCAAGAAGCTGGTTTAATTGTAGCTTTTTTCTTCCATCTTATTTTTATTCTTGTATTTGGGCTTATCTTAGGTACAATAATTTTTCTAATTAAAATAGCTCTCACTAAAATTATTTCAAAAATAAAAAAGAAGGAAATCTTACTAAAACCAATAAAAACTCATAATATTGTTGAAGTAAGTATATTACTCATAATTATTTCATGGATTGGTCTCGCAGGACCCCTTACATTGATATATTTAATACCTTTCGGAATCTATATCTTGATAAAAAAATTAATAACAAGATTGAAGAATAAACCCGTAGCAACTCAATCGTAGGGAAATAGGGGGCTGTCCCTATTTTCAATGGATATACAATCTGCTAAGTTAGTAGATGTAAACGTTATGTAAGGAATAAGGGGAAATGAAAATAGAAATGGACAACGAACATTTTTATATTCAACGTTTTTATCTACAATTAGGGAAAACAATACAAGCATGGTTACGGGTTGAATCTGAGTTGTATTCACTTTATAGCACTCTAATGGGTAATGCAAATAGTCATCTGGTTTCTGTTACCTTTTACCATATTGAAAGTTTCAAATCGAAATTAAAACTCGTTAAGCGATGCTTAAAATTGTTCTTTGACCCAAGCTCTGAAAACTATAAAAATGGCAACAAACTATTAAATAAATCTGAAAAATTAAATGAAAAAAGAAATGTTATAGTTCATAATCAGGTAGTTATTTCTAAACATGTAAGTGAACTTAAGAGTATTGATATTCGTCCGTCTGCTTTTAATGCGTTAGCCCTTGTGAAAAATTATACAACACATAAAGGCCCAGTAATAACTAAAGGATATAAACCATCTAATGCAAAGCTTAAAAATGAATATAAAATTGATTACTTACAACTAATAAAACTTGAGAAATCATTTAAAAGTTTTTCAAGGGAACTCGACAAGTACACAAAAAGCATTAAGCTTTTAATAAAAGAAGCACATAAAAAGAACATTCCCAAAATAGAGACAGCAAATAGTTAAATATATTTTTATAACCTAAAGGAGGTGGAGAATGGGACTGTCGATTTTAGTAGCAAGGATTCTTGCTTTGACTTACATTTCCACTGGCATTGCGGTGCTTAGCGGCAAAATTAATTTTGGTAAAGTAGTCGAAAGTTTCGAAAAGTCATCGGGGCTTACTTTTATCAGCGGATTTGTTACCTTAATTTTCGGTATGGTTTTGGTAACGTATCACAATATTTGGGCGAGAAGTTGGATTACGCTTATCACCATAATCGGTTGGATGTCGCTTCTAAAAGGAATTATGCTTATTGTTTACCCCCAATACATTTCATATTTTAAAGGCATGTATAAAAATAGTCGGGTTTTGGGAATTATTATGCTTATTTTGGGGCTTCTGTTTGGATATTTCGGTATTTTTTAAATCTTCGCTTTTGGATTTTTGGGGTGGATCAGAACAGGTTCGGTTCACCCCAACCCTGAACCGCAATTTTGCTCTGCAAAATTTCTGGTTCAGTGGTTGATTTTACTTTCTACTTCCCCCATCTTCTTTGTCTCCGTTGATATTCTGTAATCGCTTCGTATAATTTTTCTTTGCTCAAATCGGGCCAGAATTCGGGAATGATTACAATTTCAGTATATGCCATTTGCCAGAGTAGGTAGTTGGAGATGCGGGAATCTCCTCCGGTTCTTATTAAAAGGTCCGGGTCGGGGAGTCCTGCTGTATATAAATTTTCTGAAATTGTTTTTTCGTTTACCCCGCTCTTCGCTTCAGTATTCGATTCTTTATTTTTAGGAAGGGCGGGGTTTTCCAATATTTTATTAACTGCATCTACTATTTCTTTTCTGCCGCCGTAATTTACAGCAA
>CAZNJA010000086.1:0-4543 GCA_964573245.1 uncultured bacterium | reverse complement strand
GGATATTTCTTGCATTTTGAACCCTACTTATACAATAAAAGAGCAATCAATTCAAGCCCGCTGGGTAATTGTCTGTGTTTAAAAACACGGCTTAGAATTTTTAATAAAAACCCACACCAAAAACTTTTGGTGTGGGTGGTATATATTCCTAGATAAATATTCTAATTCTCAAAACTCTTTGCCAGCCAAATTAACGGTTTTAATATTTCTCTTGCTGTACTTCTTAAAATCGGATATTCTCTTATAATCCCAACTAACACCGGAGACGTTTTATAGTAAGCGCTTACAAATAAGCAACCAACAGGATTGGTAAGTAAATTCTCGTCCCTGAATCGCCTGACTATCATAATCTCCTCACTACTTGCTTTAGCAAATCCCAGTATGTTTTCTATGAAACATTGGCCATCGTCTCCCGATTCAGAATTTTCCCATCCAATGCCGCCCGGGTCCACAATAACACCGTTTGCTACTCCGTCAGAGTCTCCATCTCCTCCATCGGTCAAAGTGAGAATGATAACCTTGTCCCCATCATTGCTTCCAAACGGCAATTGATACCATTTTTCTCTGTTTTCATCATATTTCCAGTATTCCGCATTCGTGGGCACATTTTTCGAACAGGTCAACACTATATTAACTATTCCCCCTTCCTCTATATCTACTATCCTGAAAGACGAAAAACCGAAAGAAAATGTTAATTCCGGTTTGCCTTCATCCGGTAAATCTTCTTCATTGACTGTCTCAAATTCGGTAAAAGCGCCTTCACCCAAGTATAAATTAACTTGTCCGTCTCCAGAAGTAAGGGAACCGGACCAAACATACTCATCAGAACCCATATCAACAATCTCATTAAACGGTCTTTTCTGTCCGTCAATATCATTATTGGGGGCGCCTTCATTTGTCCCAGAATCGCGACAAGGAGAATTCTTGCTTAAATGATAACCTATATTTTCGCCGTCTTCGATATCTGCGATGTTATGAGCCGCCTTTACAAACAAGGGGTCTTCTTCGATATTGCTATCATCATCCCAGTCAAGAATAGATTCCTCTACAAAAACCCCTGCTTCTTCGCCTTCTACATCGCTATAACTAATAGTCAAAAATGAACCATATAAAGCAATCTCTTCTCCATCCTCTCCTCCGTCAGTTCTTTCACCATTAAAACCGTTATCCCATAAAATAGAGTTTTTGACGGTAAGGAAGGAATTTTCACAACAGATTCCTTCAGCTTCATTTTCTGCAATTGTGCAGTTGGTAATGGTCGGGAAAAAATCCTCATAAGGAATTTCACTACGAAATCTTCCCATTTCGTCAAAGATTTCACCAACATAAACTCCACCACCCAACTCATCAGCGTAATTTTCAGCAATTGTGCAGTTGGTAATGGTTGTAGAAAAACTGAACTCGTCGGAAACTCTACTGTCAATTAGTGCCATCAAATTATCAAATATGGCTATGCCCCCACCTAAAACACCGCTATTCTCTTTAATTGTGCAGTTGTTGATTGTTTTGGAAAAGCTAATTTCTTCAGGATCTCTACCGTCAATTAGTGCCATCAAATTATCAAATATGGCTATGCCCCCACCCAAAAATCCTTCATTTCCCGCAATTGTGCAGTCGGTAATTGTTATGGAAAAGTTATTCCCGTCGGGAACTCCACTCCTACCCATATCCATCATATCTCCAAACATAGCTGCTACGCCTCCCCCAAAAAAGCCTCCGTTTTCTTTAATTGTGCAGCTGGCAATGGTCGGGAAAGAATTGTAACAAAAAATTCCGCCACCGCCACTGCCCTCGTCTTCACCACCGAAGTTTCCCTTAATTGTGCAGTTGGTGATAGTCGGAGAAGAATAAGCACATTCAATTCCTCCACCATACCAGCCAATATTACCCGTAAATGTGCAGTCGGTAATGCTCGGAGAGGACTCGTCCCAACATGCAATTCCACCACCGTCCCAGTAAGCTCCATTTTCTGTAAATGTGCAGTCGGTAATAGTAGGAGAAGAAGAATACCCACAGAAGATACCACCACCAGCACAATAAGTTCCATTTTCTGTAAATGTGCAGTCGGTGATAGTCGGAGAAGAATCTTCATAACATCCGATTCCACCACCACCACCATCATCATCACCTTCTCCTTCAAAACCTATCCAAGCCACATTGTCGGTAAATGTGCAGTTGGTTATAGTTGGGGAAGAAGAATAACAATCGATTCCACCGCTATACCAGGCTTCATTGTCTATAAATGTGCAGTTGGTAATAGTTGGAGAAGCTTCATCACAAGAAATTCCGCCACCATACTCAGCGCCTCCATTCTTAATAGTAAATCCGTCAATAACATCGGACTCATTTTGATTACTCTCCTCAAAGGAGAAACCTCTCCCTTCACCGTCGCAGTCAATAATACAGCTATCTGGCCCATTCTCGGATTTTACTGTAATGTGTTTCTCATTACCGTTCCAACTTAAATCTGTGTTGTTTTCTCCTGTATATGTTCCATCAGCTACTAATACAATATCTCCATCATGTGCCGCATTAATTGCGTCTTGAATTGTTTCATAATCTCCTACGCCTTCTTCTTGTGAAACATATATCGTTGCCGCAGATGCTAAATTTGCCCAACAAAAAGCTACAACAGCAAAGACAACAAAAAACCACTTTTTATTTGCTATCATTTCTTTTTATCTCCTTTTAATTTTCCCCTTCTGTAGAGCTTTTTAGAGTTTTAAGATGAGGTTTATTTTTGCAGTTAAGCCATCTTATACGCTGTTTATTTAGAATTGTCAACATATCAATTGATTTTTGAAACCCGGCTCATCTTCACGGCTAATTTTATTGCTTCCTCCATACTTTCAGGATTTGCGATGCCTTTTCCCGCAATATCATAAGCTGTGCCGTGGTCGGGGGAGGTTCGGACGAAAGGCAATCCTAAGGTAACATTTACGCCTTCATCAAAATAAAGGGTTTTTAGAGGTATAAGTCCCTGGTCGTGGTACATCGTAACAATAAAATCATATTCTCCTTTTACGGCTTTATAAAAGATGGTGTCGGAAGCATAAGGGCCTTGAACATTTACTCTTGATTTCTGGACTTTTTTGACTGCGGGAATGATTATTTTAGTCTCTTCTTTGCCGATAGTTTCGCCTTCGCCTGCGTGAGGGTTAAGACCACAGACGACTATTTTGGGTTTTGGAATATTGAAAAGTTTCCCTGCGTTATGAGCAAGTTTTATCGCAGTGATGATTTTTTCTTCGGTTAGTTCCTTCGCGACATTTTTAATCGGGATATGTCTTGTTACCAATACAACTCTTAAGTTACCGCCGACAAGCATCATAGCGAATTTTTTTGTGTTTGTAAGACGGGCAAGCATTTCGGTGTGTCCCGTATAAGGGATACCTGCCGTATAAAAACTTTCTTTGTTGATTGGGGCAGTGACCAAAGCATCTATTAATTTCGAAGACGCTAATTTTATGCCTTCGGCTATATATTCATAAGCCGCTTTTCCGTAAACACTATTGCATATTCCGAATTTTATATTTTTATCGGGAAGATTATTCAGGTCGATTACGGGAATTGCATCGATGGATAAAGATTCCCTATCTTGAATTTTGTTTATGCCGGCTATTTTCAAAGAAAGAGAAAGCTTTTTCATGAGGAGTTTCAAATAGGAAAAATCACTGATAATTACAGGTTGACACTTCGAATACAAAAATTTTTGCTTGAGAGCTTTTAAGATAACTTCCCCTCCTATTCCTGCCGGGTCTCCCATTGTTATACCTATGATAGGTAAATCGGACATAGCATTTTCGTTGTTCCAGGACAAATTAAAATGGTTAATAATTTTGAATCGTATTTATTTCTTCGGGGGTATTATAACTCTTTTTTATCAAATAGAGGAGACACTTTGGAAATAAAAAAAGCCCCAAGATACCGCGTGGGACGGGAATCTTAAAGCTGTTTTACAAAGTGGGTATTCTCTTGAATAGTTTGTGTGTCTCCGATATCACATCGGAGCATGCACGCTCTACCCAAAGTAAAATCCCTTTTTAAACCGTTTGGCTCAAGATTCCATCTATTCCATCGCGTATATCCCAGAGCCTTATTTTATTATAGCACGAGAAATTGAATTGTAAATCCCTACACAGAAAAATTTCTAAAATCTTCTGATACAGGGATAAATTAGACTGCGGGAATTTTATTAAGGAGTTTATCTATTCTTTCTTCCCAAGCTTTGTCTTTTTTAGAATGTTGTTTCTTTTCCTTTTCTAATTCGTCCGCAAGGTCAAGACACACTAAAATAACTGCTTTTAGGGAAGACATAATGCCCGAATCGCTCATGCAGCGTTTTATTCTGTTTTCGATATCTTCCGTTAACTTATGAATGTAAACCGAACCGGCTTGTGTTCTTAATCTAATTTCGTTACCGAGGACACTAACAACGACAACTTCCCCTTTACCGTTTGGAGTATTGGGGGCTTTTACGGGCTTTTCTTCTGCCATATTTTTTCCTCTCCACCATTCTAGAGTCTCTTTTTAGCAATCCTTT
>CAZNJA010000085.1:0-4593 GCA_964573245.1 uncultured bacterium | reverse complement strand
ATTTTTCTTTCGGCGATTATTTCAAAGAAGAAGCAATTCAGTGGGCTTGGCAATTTGTAACGCAAACTTTCAAACTACCGCAAGAAAACATATGGATTTCCATTTATAAAGAAGACGATGAAGCCTATAAGATATGGAGCAAGGAAATAGGTATAAGCGATAAGAGAATTGCGCGGATGGGCAAAGAAACGAACTGGTGGGATACGGGAGATACGGGACCCTGCGGTCCCTGTTCGGAAATAATAATCGACAGAGGAAAAGCGTTCGGATGCAATAAGAAAAACTGCGATATAAATTGCGACTGCGGACGCTACCTTGAACTTTGGAATCTTGTATTTACGCAATTCAACAGAAAAGAAGACGGAAGTTTAGAGCCGCTCCCTCAAAAAAACATAGACACTGGAATGGGGCTGGAACGAGCTGCTGCTATTATGCAAAAAATGGAAGACAATTTCCTGACTGACCTTTTCACTCCTCTTGTCCAATTAATCTGCGAAAAGTCGAAAACGAAATATGATAAAGAAAATATAAGGCCCATAAGAATCATTTCAGACCATATAAGGGCAATTGCGTTTTTAATTTCCGACGGCGTTTTCCCTTCCAATGACGGGAAAGGATATGTTTTAAGAAAACTAATCAGAAACGCCGCAAGACAAGGAGAAAAAATAAAGATAAAACCTCCTTTCTTATACGAACTTGTTCCAACAGTGGTAAAAACTATGTCGGGAGCGTATCCCGATTTAAAAGACAGAAAAGAGCATGTTATCCAGGTGTTGAAAAGCGAAGAAGATTCTTACAAACGGACGCTTTCGGACGGTTCCAAAATTCTGGAAGAGATCTTCGGCAAGCATAAAGAAAAGAAACAAGAAGTTATATCGGGCAAGGAACTGTTTAAGCTTTATGACACATACGGCATGCCTCCGGATTTGGTGGAAGAAATCGCAAAAGACGAAGGCTTCGGCGTGGATAAAACCGCTTTCCAAAAAGAGATGGCTCTCCAGAAAGAAAAAGGGCGGCTTGCATGGACGGGGGAAATGAAAACTTCCGACAAAGAAACACTATATGCGCACCTTTCGGAAAAATTCGGCTCCACGAAATTCGTAGGTTATGAAAGATTAGAATGCGACAGCGAAATTTTATCCGTCATAAAAGATAACGTCGACTATAAAGGAAAGGCAGGCAGTTGCGAAGTAGGATTAATTGTCGATGTAACTCCTTTTTACGCGGAGATGGGCGGACAAGTTTTTGATAAAGGAGTTTTTAAAACCAAGAAAGCCAAAGGAACAATAGATAACGTTTATTACGGAAAAGAAGGGCTTATAGTCCATCACGCAAAAATAGAAGAAGGCGAAATAGAGAAAGGAGAAAAAATACACCTTGAGGTAAACAAACAAAGAAGACAGAATATTTCCTGCCATCATACCACAACGCATCTATTGCAATACGCCCTTAGAACCGTATTGGGAAGCCACATCCAACAGTCCGGCTCACTTGTGGAAGAGAATTATTTAAGGTTCGACTTTTCGCATTTTGCCCAGGTTGCAAGAGACGAACTTTCAAAAATAGAAGAAATCGTCAACGAAAAAATACAAGAAACCCTTCCCGTAAAAATAGAAACTTTGTCTTTATCCGAAGCAAAAAGCAAAGGCGCTTTGAGCTTCTTCGGAGAAAAATACGGAGAGCTTGTGCGAATGGTTTCGGTGGGAGATATCAGCAAAGAACTGTGTGGAGGAATTCACGTAAAAAACACCGGGCAGATAGGCGTATTTCATATACTTAGCGAAAGTTCCGTAGGTAAAGGATTAAGAAGAATCGAAGCCGTGGCGGGCAAGCCGGCGCATACTTCTATTAAAAACAAACTGCATTCCGTCGAAAAAATATCCTATCTTTTAAAAGCATCTCCTGAATCCATAGATAAAAGAATTCAGGAACTGCTCGAGCAGCAAAAATCTCTTTCAAAAAAGCTCGAGGCGTTAACCGAAAAAACTCTGTTCGAGAAAATAAAAAATTTATCCGACAACGCAAAAGTCATAAACGGAGTAAAATTAATCGTTTCAAGGGTAGATGACATAGACAGGGAAACCTTAAGAAAAGCTATTGATATTTTGAAAGATAAAATTAAAAAGTCCGGTGTAATTGTTCTCGGTGGAGTGAAAGACAACAGCGTAATATTCATCGGCGGGTTGACAAAGGATTTGGCGGAAAATAAACTCAATATGGGACAGGTAATAAGCGAAATTTCGAAAATCGCAGGCGGCAGCGGCGGCGGACGGGCAGATATGGCAATGGGCGGCGGCAAGGACATAAGCAAATTGGATAAAGCATTACAAGAAGTAGAAAATATTGTAAAGAAATTCAAAAGTTAAAATTAGCAATTTAAAACTGACAATTTCCACCACTACAACTCACCCGAGAAATTTACATTGATAATTGTTAAGTTTGCATTTTAAATTACCGAGTATAACGAGGTCCTATGCTAATCGTCGATGGGTATAATGTCTTGATGCAGATGGGGCTAAAAAACAAAACACTAGAAGCAAGGAGAGACCATTTCATCAGGATATTAAACACCAGAAACAAAATGTTCGGCGGAATTCTGGTTGTGTTCGACGGGAAAAAAGAAATCGGCTCGCCTCGCTTTGCGATTGAGGGCGAAGCGGGCGATTTTCCCAAAAAAGAAAATTCCAACGTAAGCGTTTTTTTTACGAAAGACAGGATCGCTGACGACCATATTAAGTCCCTGATAGAAAAAAGTAAAAACCCGAAAGTTCTCACGATAGCAACGGATGACAGAGAGGTTAAGGATTTTGCAAAAATGCACGGATGTAAACTAATATCTTCCCAAGAATTGATAGGAAAACTCATTCCCCGAGAAGAAGAAAGACCCGAAGCAGAAGAAAACAAAGACACCTTCTTAAACAGCGACAAGGCAAGAGCGATTACAGAAGAATTGAAGAAGAAATGGCAGTAGAGGAGATTTTTCTTAAGCCCATCTGTACTTAAATTCTACATATCTGATAAAACGAAATAGTCCGTGTTTATCTTTGATACCGATTCTATTGAGCGCGTAAGGATTATCGTTCTGCTTTACCAAGCCTCTCTTTGTAGTTAAAGCGCCTTTGTATCCGGCTTCTTTTAAAACCTCTTCGGTTTCGGAATTGAAATGCCCATATGGGTAACATAAAAAGTCCGCTTTCTTTTGAAGTTTTTTTTCGATGATTTGTCGTGATGTAATAACTTCTTCTGTTATTTTCTCTTTATCCAATTTAGGCAGGGACGGATGCGTATGAGTATGCGGCTGAAAATCTATGCCGTAATCAGACATTTCTTTTATTTTGTCCCATGAAAGCATCTGCTCCTTTACCGTCTCTTCGCTATCGACCCACCCGGACGAACCGCCGATGTCTCTCGTTATCAAAAAAATAGTCGCGGTAAAACCGAACTCCTTGAGAATAGGCAAAGCGTATGTATAGTTATCCTCATAACCGTCGTCAAATGTGAGAATTATAGGCCTTTTTGGAAGTGTTTGCCCGAAAGAAAGCCATTTAAATAAATCATCTAAGCTAATCGTTTCATAACCGCGCCATTTAAGATATTTCATCTGACGGCGAAAACTATATGGAGTAACATACAGAGCCGATACTTTTGCCTTTGGATTCGGATGGCTAATTTTGTGATAAAACAGAATCGGAACTTTCATTTTTTTTGATTTTATTTTAGAGTAAATTATAACAAAGCAAAATGCCAACTCAAAATCACTTGCGATATAGCAAAGAATATCTTTTGACTTTCCATATATCAAAGTGGTATAAAAACCGAACTTTTAAATATTAAGGGAAACTCAAATGGCAGAAAATTATAATTCGGATGAATTGATCCAAAAACACCGCACGGCAGATGTTGAGCTTACTATTTTAAAAAAAGATAACACGCCGCTTGCAAATCAGGAAATTACAATAGAACAAATTGAGCATGAATTTTTATTCGGCTGCACCGGACACCAGTCGGTCGTTCTGGCAAACGACGATTTTATGGCTGAACAAAAGTCCAAATTCGAACAAAGCAGTGAAAAATGGGTTAACTTGTTCAACTTCGTAACACTTCCTTTTTATTGGGGAAGGTTCGAACCCGAACGGGGAAAACCGCATACCAAACAGATTCTCAATGCCGCACGCTGGTTGGTTGAACGCGGATTGAAAACTAAAGGACACCCTCTGTGCTGGCATACAGTCACAGCGCCGTGGTTACTGGAAATGTCCAACGCGGATATTTTAAAAGCGCAAATTGAACGCATAAACCGCGAAGCCACCGACTTTGCAGGACTTGTAGATATGTGGGACGTAATAAACGAAGTCGTGATTATGCCCATATTCGATAAATATGATAACGGCATAACGCGCTTATGCAAAGAGATAGGACAAGTCGGAATAGTCCGCGCCGTATTCAAAGCGGCGCGCAAAGCCAATCCCAAAGCAGTATTATTAATAAATGATTTCAATATTTCGCCTGCTTATGAAAAACTCATTGAGGATTGCTTAAAAGACGGAATAAAAATCGATGCAATCGGTATTCAATCGCATATGCACCAGGGAT
>CAZNJA010000084.1:0-4741 GCA_964573245.1 uncultured bacterium | reverse complement strand
CTTATCTGGTCCGAGAGTCCATATCGACGACCAGGTTTGGCACCTCGATGTCGGCCCATCGCATCCTGGGGCTGAAGTAGGTCCCAAGGGTTGGTCTGTTCGCCCATTAAAGCGGTACGCGAGCTGGGTTTAGACCGTCGTAAGACAGGTCGGTCCTTATCTGCCACAGGCGTAGGATATTTGAGGGAATCTGTCCTTAGTACGAGAGGACCAGGACAGCCGAACCTCTGGTGCACCAATTGCTTCGCCAGAAGCATAGTTGGGTAGCTATGTTCGGTGCGGATAAGCGCTGAAAGCATCTAAGTGCGAAGCCCTCCCCTAGATTAGATATCCCTGAAGGCAACTCGAAGATGACGAGTTTGATAGATCAGCGGTGTAAGAGTGGTAACACTTTCAGCCTACTGATACTAATTGCCGTTCGATTTTCTTGCAGTTTTTATATCTTATTTTTGTTCATCAACCAATACCTTTGTCTTGTAAAGAAATTTATTTCTGAATTTGCAACGGAACATTTCTTTATTAAAATTAAATTTTTGCCTCGTGATCATACCTTGGAGGGAAACACCCGTTCCCATTTCGAACACGGCCGTTAAGCTTCCAGGGGCCGATGGTACTATTCCTGCGATGGAATGGGAGAGTTGGTTGTCGCGAGGCTTTTTTATTTCTATATTAATTGAAGTCAAACTGTTTGATTTTGAAAAGTTTTTGAGTATAATCTGTATAAAAGTAATTTCTTAACCAATCATAGTTTTAAATATATAAAGGATGATTTAATTATGGATTTGGGCGGAGTAAGTGTTCGTTGGCAAGATGTATTGGAAATACTTATATTGAGTTTTATCATATATAAATTCCTGCTGTTTATTCGCGGGCGAAGAGCTTTACAGGTGCTTATAGGTTTGTTGGTCATAATTTTCGCGGGTTTGATTTCTCAAATATTACAGTTTCAAACAATCTCTTGGATACTTAAAAATTTATTTGTTGCTTGGGCTATCTTTTTGATTATTGTATTTCAACCAGAGATAAGACGAGGTTTGGCTAGAATAGGTAAAACTCCATTTTTCTTTTGGAGCGAACAAGAAAATGTTATTGACGAGATTATCAAATCTGTGAATTTTCTTTCCAGGAATAAATATGGGGCGTTGATAGTAATTCAACAAGAAGTGGGTTTAAAGGATTATATGGAAAGCGGAGTCACAATTGATGCGAAAGTTTCTTCCGAACTTTTAATTTCTATTTTTACACCGCATACCCCTCTACATGACGGGGCAGTTATAATTGAAGACGATAGAATTATATCTTCAAACTGTATATTACCAATAAAAGAAGAGGATTTAAATATCCGTCATATGGGTTCAAGACATAGAGCGGCTCTTACCCTTTCAAGAGAGACGGACGCTGCTATTCTCGTTGTCTCCGAAGAAACCGGAAAAATTTCTTTGGCTTTGCGCGGCAGCGTAAGAACTAATCTTGACGGAATATCCTTAAGAGATGAACTTGTTAAACTATCAAGTAAAAAATCTGTTTCTTCAAACAAGTTTTTTGTAAGGCGGACAGTTCAGGGAAAATAATATGAAGCGAATCGTAAATAATTTGCCGTTTAAAATAATTTCTCTGATTTTATCTATTGTTTTGTGGCTTTATGTAGCGGGAGAATTCAAACAAGGATTATGGTGGAGGACAAAGAATATAACGTTTTATGGGATACCTATAAGAATAATGGGCTTGCCTGAAAAGGAATTTTATGTAGATGTAAAACCAGACAAAGCAAGTGCCATGCTCTATAGTTACAAGCGCGATGTAGAAAGTATAAATCGTGATAATATAATTCTGTTTGTCAATTTAAGTAATCTGGTCCCAGCGACTTACGAATTGCCTATTGAAAGCATAACTCCAAGAGATTTCAATATTAGTAAAATCGAGCCTTCAAAAGTGATTGTTGCTATCCATGACAAGGAACCTTTGAATCCAAGTGTTTCCGATACTCTTATCCAGAAAAAAGAAGAGCAATCTTTGCATCGGGGTGAATTCGGTTCACATCAAGAGTAACTTTGCACATAAAAACTTGCGGGAGGATTGTGTTGGTTAAACTAGGAGTAAACATAGACCATGTTGCAACATTAAGGCAAGCCAGAAAGACTACAGAACCGAGCCCTTTAGAGGCGGCTAAAATTTGTGAGCGGGCGGGAGTTGACAGTGTTGTTGCGCATCTTCGCGAAGACAGAAGACACATCCAAGACGAAGATATGCAGTCAATTAAAAAAAATATCGGCATAAAGTTCAACATGGAAATGGCTGCTACTTCGGAAATCATAGAAATCGCTTGCTTTTTAAAACCCTACCAATCCACTTTGGTTCCGGAAAAAAGACAGGAAATTACGACTGAAGGCGGGTTGGATGTGATTGGTAATAAATCATTGCTTGTAAAAGGCATTTCGTCTTTGAAAACAAGCGGCATATGCGTCAGTCTTTTTATCGAGCCGTTATCCGAACAAATAAAAGCGAGTAAAGAAATTGGTGCAGATGCAGTAGAAATTCACACGGGAAGGTATGCAAATAAAAAAGGGGAAGAGCAAAAAGAAGAACTGGAAAAAATAATTGGAGCCGCGAACTTGGCTCATGTTTTAGGTTTAAAAGTTTATGCAGGACACGGATTAAATTATGAAAATGTAAAATCCATTGTTTCTGTCCCTTTCATCGAAGAACTCAATATAGGACATTCAATTATTTCAAGAGCTGTTTTTGTGGGGTTAGAAAATTCAGTGAAAGAAATGTTGGGACTCATCAGGAGTTAAATAATATGAAGGTTGTTACTGCGCCGCAAATGCGACAAATAGACAGACAAGCAATTTCTGTTTATGGAATACCATCTCTTGAGCTTATGGAAAATGCGGGGAGAAAAGTTAGTAAAGTAGCAATGAAGATGGTAAAGAAAGGTTCTTGCGTTTGCGTATGTTGCGGAGGAGGGAATAACGGCGGAGACGGATTGGTTGCGGCAAGGTATTTAGCAAAAAAAAACCATAAAGTCAACGTATTTCTTTTTTCGAAGAAATTAAGTAAAGATGCATTGGAAAATTTAGAAATTTTGAAAAAGGAAAAGATACCTTTCACATTTATTAATAACAAATCTGATTTGTGCAAACAGAAGAAAATTATTTTCTCTGCCAATCTTGTAATTGATGCTCTTATAGGTATAGGGTTAAAAGGCGAGGTAAAAGGTTTTTTAAAAGACACAATTTCTTTTTTAAATGAAGCTAATATGCCTATCCTTTCAGTAGATTCTCCTTCAGGACTTACTTCTGATGCGGAGTTGAATTCCCATAATTGCATAAGAGCTTCTGCAACTGTTACTTTGGCTTTAACTAAAAAAGATTTGCTTGTTTATCCCGGTAGGGAATTTGTCGGAAATCTTTATATTGCGGATATCGGTATTCCCAAAGAATTATTAAATTCTGGTGACATTAAAAATTCTCTTATAAACAGAAGTCTTGTTCTTTCTTGGATTAATGCCTCAAGAAAACCCGATTCACATAAGGGAGATTTTGGTCATGTCTTTATTCTCGCTGGTTCTCACAATGCCTCCGGAGCCAGTGTTTTATCTGCAAAAGGTGCGTTGAGGAGCGGGGCAGGATTAGTAACCATGGCTATCCCTGAAAGTATTCATCCTATAGTTGCAGCCAAACTAACTGAAGCGATGACGTTACCTTTACCGCAAACTAAAGAAGGTTCTTTGTCGCTAAAATCCGAAAAGAAGATCTTAAAATTTATATCTGACAAAGCAGATATTGTAGTTATTGGCCCGGGCATATCTTTAAATAAAGAAACAGGCACACTTGTGGGGAATTTATTAAAAAAGATACAAAAGCCTGTTTTAATTGATGCGGACGGAATAACCCATTTATCCGAAAATCTTGATATACTAAGAAACAGGAAATGGGTTACTGTTATAACTCCGCATCCTGGTGAAATGAGTAGGTTAACAAAAGCATCTTCAAAAGAAATAAATAAAAGAAGGGTCGAAATAGCGGCGAGGTTTTCCTCGCAATATAACACCTATACAATTTTGAAAGGGGCTTCTACTGTTATCGGCACTCCGACAGGCGAAGTTTTTATAAACATGACTGGTAATCCCGCGATGAGCAGTGGCGGGATGGGGGATGTTTTGTCTGGGTTGGTTGCCGGATATATGGCGCAAAAGTTCTCTGTTCTCCAAGCATGTATAATGGGAGTGTATCTCCACGGATTATCAGCAGACTATTTAAAGACAAAAATGGGAGAGAGAGGAATTTTAGCCGGTGACTTAGTCGATATAATACCTTTAGTGTCTAAGAAACTGGTGGATGCGGAATTGACAGACAAGTTCTTTTTGATATAATCCGAATCTGCAATATTTTAATGTTTTAAGTATTTTAGTGGCGGAGATTAAAATCATTATTGATATAGCTACATTGCTATTTTTTTTGTAAATGCTGGCGTAGCTCAGGGGCAGAGCAGGGGTTTTGTAAACCTCAGGTCGGGGGTTCAAATCCCTCCGCCAGCTCTTTTTAACCAGAGTACAGAAAACAGCCAACAGAAGACAGATGGTGGAACAAAGATGTTTGTGATTTCTGTTATTTAAGTGGGGAGATACTCAAGTGGTTAACGAGGGCAGACTGTAAATCTGCTGGCTATACCTTCGGAGGTTCGAATCCTTCTCTCCCCACCAAAATTTTATGGAATAAAATTTTGGTGAGGCTCGCCT
>CAZNJA010000083.1:0-5157 GCA_964573245.1 uncultured bacterium | reverse complement strand
TTTTCGTCTTTTAAGAATTTTTTCTTTAGTTCGTCAACCGCTTCGGGGGGCATTTCGAAATCGAATATGACATACTGCCCTTCGGAGCATTTCTTTATGGGATAAGGCAGTTTTTCTCTGATGGGGTCTTTGATTTTTCCTGTCTTGCCCTTTAAAGAAGCAATATACTTCTCCACGTCTTCTATTTTTTTCTTCAGCCTGTCTTCTTCCAAGTCCGGATGAAAAATGAATACAATCTCATATTTCCGCATTTTTATCTCCGCGTTAGTCCCCCCTACCTCGCCACTAAAACAATAGCGGGTAACAGAGGGTAATTGTTAATGAAACTTAAAATACATTACATCAGCGTCGTTTACTATGTAGTCCTTGCCTTCTATATGAATCTTGCCTTTGTTTTTTGCCTCTTCGTAAGAAACAAAATTCAACAGTTCGTAAAGAGGGATAACTTCTACTTTTATAAAGCCTTTCTCTATGTCCGAATGGATTTTACCGGCAGATTCTATGGCAGTCGTTCCTTTAATAATAGCCCAAGAAGACGCCTTTTCATTCGCTATGGTGTAAAAAGTGATAAAACCGAAGCTATTATAGCAGATTTTGATGAGGTTTTTCAAGCCGTCCTCTATTTCGAATTCCTTTAGGTATTCTTCTTTTTCTTTTTCATCGGATAAATGCGACACTTCTTCATTTAGTTTTGCGGATAGTTCAATAGCGGCACAAAGGTCTTTTTTTGATTTTTCTTTAAGCTGTCGAACAAATGCAGCAGATTTTTCATTGTCTTCTTCGATATTCGCAAGATATACGCAGGGTTTTAATGTCAACAGATGGAATCCTTTTAATATAGTTTTATCTTCGTCGGTTAGGTTGATGTTTTTTATAAGGGTCCCTCTCTTTAACTCTTGGGATATTTTTTCAAGTGTGTGTTTTTCTTTCGCGTCTGTTTTTTTTATTTTCTCAAGCGCGCTGTTTACAAGTTCTAAATCGGCGAGCAAGAGCTCGGTATTTATTATGTCTATGTCTCTTACCGGGTCAATTTCTTCGAAACAATGGGATACTTGACTGTCTTGAAAGCATCTTACTACTTGAAGGATTACATCAACATTTCTGATATGCGAAAGAAATTTATTGCCCAACCCTTCGCCTTTGGAAGCACCTTTGAGCAAGCCTGCAATATCCACAAATTCTACGGTTGTGTATTTTTTTTCTTTGGCTTTGGCAAGCGGAGCCAACTCGTCCAATTTTCTGTCGGGAACATCAACCACCGCAATATTTGGTTCTATTGTGCAAAACGGATAATTGGATGAAAGAGCCTGTCCGCCTGTTAAAGCGTTAAATACTGTAGATTTGCCGACATTTGGCAAGCCAACTATACCAATACGCATAATTCTAGATACTCGATTCTAGACACTGGATACTAGCCAAAAGGTTTTTCTTTAAGTATTAAGCATCCAGTATCCAGCATCTAATTATTGCTTACAGTAGTCTTGCAAATAGCGGCGCAAGCACCAAAGATATAACGGACATTAATTTTATCAGTATGTTGATTGATGGTCCCATTGTATCTTTTAAAGGGTCGCCTACTGTATCTCCAACAACCGCTGATTTATGAGCTTCTGTGCCTTTTCCGCCGAAGTTGCCCTCTTCTATGTATTTCTTTGCATTATCCAATGCAGCGCCTGAATTTGCCATTTGTATTGCCAAAGGCAAACCCGATGCAAGCGCACCAACCAGAAATCCGCCTAATGCGATGGGACCTAAGAAAAACCCTACCGCAACAGGCGCTACTATTATCATAATGCCGGGCCCCATCATGCTCGCAAGAGCGCCTTTTGTAGCAATGTCTACACAAAGAGAAGAGTCCGGTTTTGTTTCTCCTTCCATTAAACCTTTGATTTCTTTGAATTGCCTTCTTACTTCATCGATAATTTTATTTGCTATCTTCCCTACTCCACCCGCAAGCATTGCGGAAAATACAAATGGCATCATGCCTCCGATTAATAGTCCCGAAAGAAGTTTTGGGTCTGATAAATCCAAAACTATTTTACTTTCGCTGAAATGTCCCAAAGTCGCCACGTATGCGGTGATAAGTCCAAGCGCCGAGAATGCGGCTGAACCGATTGCAAATCCTTTACCGATTGCAGCAGTTGTATTACCTACACTGTCAAGTTGGTCGGTAACATTTCTTACGCTTTTATCTTGTTTTGTCATCTCTGCAATACCGCCGGCGTTGTCCGCAATCGGGCCATAAGAATCGACTGCCAATGTAATTCCCAAAGTGGATAGCATTCCCAAAGCGCCGATTGCTATCCCATACATTCCCGCGACTTTATAACCTAATATTGTGGCGGCAGCCACACAAACTACAGGAATAAGCGATGACATCATTCCTATGGATAATCCGCCCACGATTACGATTGCGGGTCCGCGTTGCGCGGATTCGGCTAAACGTTTTACGGGTTTGTAATGCGAAGAACTATAAAATTCGCTGACTGCAGCGACAATTACTCCTGTTATCAGTCCCGCAATCATAGCCCAAAAAGGGCCCAAAACACTATAACCGGCATAACTGATAGCAGATTGTTTGATTATGAAAAACGAACCTATCGCCATAATAAAATTAGCGATATACACGCCTAAATTTAATGATTGTTGGGCGTTTTTTACAGGACCGAATCTTACCCATAATATTCCAATGATAGAAGAAATTATTCCCCATGAAGCAATCGCAAAAGGTAAAAACTTTATATTTTCGCTGGCATTGCCACCCATCCATATTGCATAGCCAATTGCAAGAGTTGCTATTATTGCTTCAACATATGACTCCAAAAGGTCGGCGCCCATTCCTGCAATATCGCCTACATTGTCGCCTACATTATCCGCGATAACCGCAGGATTTCTCGGGTCGTCTTCTGGGATGCCCGCTTCCACTTTGCCGACTAAATCGGCGCCCATATCCGCGCCTTTCGTATAGATCCCGCCGCCTGAACGGGCAAATAAAGCCAGTAAGGATGCGCCCATTGCGTATCCGTTTACTGCGGATATATTACCGCCAACTATTTTATAAACTATGAATAGTCCCAAAAGTCCGACGCTGACGACCGTCAAGCCCATAACCGCACCGCCGGAGAAAGCAATTTGAAGAGCGGGTTTTAGTCCGCCTTTTGCCGCTTCAGTTGTTTTCGCGTTAGTTCTTGTGGCAATGCTCATGCCTATATAACCTGACAAAGCCGAGCATATAGCGCCTATCACAAAAGCTATTGCAGTATTTATATTTATTTCCTCGCCGATGGCGGGATTGATAAGCGGCATAACTGAAAAAACAATTGCTATAATCGCAACTACAAAAGCAACCGTTTTATATTCTCTTTTAAGAAAAGTTCTTGCTCCGTCCTGTATCATGACAGAAATACTTTTCATATTCTCGTCGCCGCTGGATTTTTTCAAAACATTCAGCGTGAGAAATCCAACAAGCATTAAAGCCAACACACTTGCAAAAAGAGACGACAGTAATAACATCTAAACTACCTCCTTTTGAACCCAATCAAGTCTAAAAGCCGAGAAAACCAAAAAACTTAGTAATGTTTTACGGTTCTTTATCCTATCCGTTCTTTAGTTCTCGGGTTTTTGTTCTCTTGTTAAAATTAAGCATTGCTTTGTTAACGCCTTCATTTATAAATGTAAATATCGCATTTACGGATAAATCTATCGCGCTTTGTATAACTTCTTTTTCGGGAGACGAAAATTCGCTCAAAACATAATCTTTTAAATCTTTGTTGTCTCTGCCGATACCTATTCTTATTCTTGGAAAATCAGGACTGCCAAGTTTTTGAATGATAGATTCAATGCCTTTATGCCCGGCAGAACTGCCGCCTCTTTTTATCTTCAAAACACCGAAAGGCAAATCCGCGTCATCATGAATGATAAGCATTTCACTGGGCTTTATTCCAAAATCGCTTCCCATCTTCTTTAGGGATTCTCCTGATAAATTCACGAATTTTCTTGGCTTTGCGATTATTACAGGTTTGTTGTTAATAGTTGCCTTCGCCCAGAAATAATCCTGTTTTCTTTTGAGTTGGATGGACAGTTTTTTTGCCAAAGCGTCCGCAACCAGAAAACCGATATTATGCCTTGTGTATTTGTATCCCTTGCCGGGATTACCCAAACCGACGATTAATTGCATTTCACCCCCACACCAATTGTCATCTTTTTTAAATGTTTGCAGTTACACCAAAAAACCCCTCATATCCAATTGAGCGTGGAGGAATTTGCTCTAATCAATTGGTGTGGAGGTTATTTCCCTTTTTTCTCTTCTTCTTTTCCCGGTTTTGCTTTCTCTTCTTTACCGGGCTCTGCTTTCTTTTCTTTACCGGGTTCTGCTTTCTTTTCTCCCGCTTCTTCTCCTTCAACTTCTTCTTTACCCTCTTCACCTACCAGTTCGGGCTCTTCAGCCGCAGCGACAACTTCCTCTTCGACTTCTATTTTTCTTGGAGGAAGAATAGAAAGGATACTTCTTTCTTCATCAGTAATCATTTCCACGCCTTCAGGTAAAGGAAGGTCTTTTACGTGAATGGAATCATGGATATTTAATCCTGAAATATCTACTTCTATACGTTCAGGCATATCTTTTGGCAAACATTTTACTTCCACCATCCTCAAGGCGTGGTCTAACATACCGCCTGCTTTTATACCTTCGGGTTCGCCTTTCAATACAATATGGACTTCGGAAATTATTTTCTTTGTCAATGAAACCCTTTGAAAATCCAAATGAATGATATCGTCGCTGACAGGGTCATATTGCGTGTCTTTTATAATAACAAGCTGGTCAAGTATTCCTTTTTCGCCTTTTATTTTTAAATTTTTCAGCACATTTCCGACACATATTGCGTGTAAAAAATGAATGAGATTTTTTCTGTCTATTTTTACGAGAATACCTTTATCTTTATCTCCGTAAACTATACCCGGGACAAAACCGGAGTTTCTTAATCTTCCTATTTTGCTTTTGCCTGTTTCTTTTCTTTCTTGGACGTCAAGAACGACTTTTTTCATTAATGGTACCCCCTAGTATTATACGAAGAGAGAACTTACGGAACTCTCATTATGTATTCTCTTTATAGCCTCACCCAGTAAAGGCGCTATAGAAAGAACTTGAACTTTATTATA
>CAZNJA010000082.1:0-5237 GCA_964573245.1 uncultured bacterium | reverse complement strand
TCCCGCCTGCCTTCCCCGACGTTACGTCGGGATTGGGGCGGGCAGGCTCACCTGCTGCGAAGCGGGCAGGCGTTTTTTCGTCTCTTAACTGCAATAGAAGACATTCTTGTAAATTCCTTGCGGCGACTCCGACAGGGTCAAAACCCTGGATTATAAAGAGAACTTTTTCTACTTTTTCTTTGGTGGTGTCAAGAATGTGCGCTATTTCGTTTATATCGGCTTTTAAATACCCGTCATCATCTATATTTGCGATAACGGTTTCCGCGATTTCTTTGTCTAAATTTTTTAAGTTTATTTCTTCTAACTGTTGTGCCAGATGGCTTTGTAAAGACATGGGTTTGGTTATAGAACTTTCAATATAGTCTCTTTTTTCTTTGTCTTCCTGCGTGTATCTTTTTTGGGGTCTTACCGCCTGCAGGTATTCGTCCCATTTGCTGTCTAATTCTTTTGTTTCCTCATCGGTTTCCTGTGAATCTTCTTTTGTTTCGGTTTTATCTTTTTCTTCGTCTAACTGTTCCTGCAATAAAGGATTATTTGTTAACTCTTCTTCCAATAGGGCTTTCAATTCGAGTATCGGGAGTTGGAGAATATGCATTGCTTGTCTAAGTTGCGGCGTCATGACAAGTCTTTGTTGTAGTCTTGGCTCGAGTTTTTGTTGTATTTCCATAGTATTGCCTAATGGTTAATAAAAGTTAACATAGGTTACTTTTAAATTATATAATTTGTTTTTTATTTTCTGATAACCCCTTATTAACTTTTGTCTGCCGATAAGCAGACAAAAGTAACCGTTTTTAACCTTTGATAACTTTCTTCTTAAATATCGGGGGGAGTATCTTTTTATGCGCCGCTTTTGTTATCATTTTTTCAACCGATTTTTCTTGAGCATTGCTTGCAGGTTTTTTATTTTCCAACAGATTTTTCAGCGCATTGTCCAGTTCTTTATAGGTTATTCCAAGTTCTCCTTCGTCGGTTTGTCCTTCCCATAAATCCGCAGAAGGTGGCTTGTCTATTATTTTTCTGGGCGCATTTATATATTCTGCTAATTCGAACAGTTCGGTTTTATATATGTCTGCCAGTGGCAGAAGGTCAACCGCGCTGTCTCCGTGTTTTGTGAAGTATCCTACACAGCATTCAGATTTATTGCCTGTTCCGACTACGAGATAGTTAAATTTATTTGCGAAATAATATAAAGCAACCATACGAAGGCGAGCTTTTAAATTGGAATTGGATATTTTGTTCCCTTCCGGCAGAATAGAAATAAACAAATCATAGACAGATGTGAGGTCTAAATACTGATTAGGGATTTTCAAGAATTCTGCTGCCAGTTTGGCATCTTCCAATGCTTGCGGATTGGAATGACACGGCATTATGAGCCCCAATACCTTTTTTTCGCCCAGCGCTTTCTTGCATAAAAAAGCAGTGATTGTGGAATCAAGCCCGCCCGAAAGACCGATGACTGTTCCTTCTTTGCCTGCTTCTTCTACTTTTCCTTTAATCCAGTTGCTTATATCAGTTATTAACTTTTCCATTTTTAGTGTTTTTTATTTGCTTTTTATTTTACCGACAACCCCCTTAGAAATTCTATGGAATTTCAAGGACTAAAGTCCCGGAAATCTTTCCCTGAGGAATGCAAAGCATTCCCAGGACTAAAGTACCCGAAATTTCTTCGAAATTTCAGGGTGCAGATTTCTCGGGGGAAAACCTATAACCGATAACCGTTATCATAGTATTGAATAATATTTGTCCACTTCATAAGATGTAACTTGGGCCCTGTAATTGTTCCATTCTATTTTTTTATTTTCTAAAAATTTGGCGAAAATATGTTCTCCCAAAGTTTCTTTTACAAGTTTGCTTTTCTCTGTCATTAAAATTGCTTCATATAAATCTCCTGGGAGAGTTTCTATGCCCAGTTTTTTCCTTTCTTCTTCGCCTATTTTGTATACGTTTCTTTCTATGGGATTTTTGAGTTTATAATTCTTTTTTATTCCCTCAATACCCGCAGCTAACATCACTGCAAATGCAAGATATGGATTGCACGCAGGGTCAGGCGCGCGGTATTCTACTCTTGTTGCTTTTTCTCTGCCGGGTTTATACATCGGTATTCTTATGAGGTCGGAACGGTTTTTGGTGGCCCATGAAATGTAAGCTGGGGCTTCATATCCTGGGACCAATCTTTTATAGGAATTAACCCATTGATTTGTGATTGAAGTTATTTCCTGCGCATGTTTCATCAGGCCTGCAATAAAACCTTTTGCCATTTTTGAAAGATGGCATTTGTCGTTTTTGTCGAAAAAGGCATTTCTTTTGCCTTTGTCTTTGGCGGAAAATAAAGACATATGTGTGTGCATGCCGCTTCCATTTTCTCCAAAAACCGGTTTTGGCATAAAAGTCGCATAGACGCCATTTTGCAGCGCTATCTCCTTTACCACGAGCCGATAAGTCATAACCGTATCGGCCATTTTCAACGCGTCGCAGTATCTTAAATCTATTTCATGCTGGGATGGTGCCACTTCATGATGCGAATACTCTACGCCTATTCCCATCGATTCCAATGCTATTACTGTCTTTTTTCTTAAATCGCTTGCTATATCCATAGCGGTAAGGTCAAAATATCCGCCAAAGTCAATGGGTTCCGCTTTCCCGCCTGAATTCTTGAAGTAGAAGTATTCAAGTTCCGGCCCTACATAGAAAATGTAACCCATGTCCTTAACCTTTTTTAACATCCGTTTAAGAACATAACGGGGGTCGCCATCGTATGCAGAACCGCTAGGATTTTTTATGTCGCAAAACATTCTTGCAACTTTGATATCCTCATCTGGCCCCCATGGCAGAATGGTAAAAGTATCTGCATCAGGCAGTGCTACCATGTCGCTTTCGTCTATTCTTGCAAAACCCTCTACCGAAGAGCCGTCAAATCCTTTGCCTTCATATAACGCTTCTTCCAATTCGTCTATAGTAATGGCGAAACTTTTTAAAAATCCCAATATATCGGTAAACCATAACCTTATAAATCTTATCTTTTCCTTTTTTGCCAATTTTAAAATTTCCTGTCTCTTATCCATTTTTCCTCCTGTGATATTTCATATTATATATGATTATACGGATTTTTAAACTGTGAAAATATTTATTTAAAGATTCCATCTATTTTAGCTTTGCAATTTGTGCATTTATTGTCTTTAATGTGATTTTTACTTATGGAAAATCCTTGCCTTTCAATGAGCAGTTTTTTGCAATTGTAACAGTAGGTGTTTTCTCCGTCATCAGATGGGGTACTGCCGGTATATACATATTTCAAACCTTTGTCCACGCCTATTTGTCTTGCTTTTTTCAAAATTGATATAGGGGTCGGCGGATAATCTCTCATAAGATAATTTGGATAAAAGGCTGATATGTGCCATGGTATCTCTTCCCCAACGCCTTTTATAAAATCGGCTATATCTGACAATTCTTCGCAGGAATCGTTCACGTTGGGAATGACCAGGGTTGTTATTTCTATCCAAATGCCTAACTTTTTCATCAGTTTTATACTATTTTTTACGGGTTCCGCTTTCCCGCCGAAAAATTTTCTATACGTTTGGTCGCTGAAAGATTTTAAATCGATATTGGCGGCATCTAAAAAAGGCGCTATTTTTTTTATGGGTTCGCTGTTTATATAACCGTTTGTAACGAAAATGTTTTTCAAATCATTTGCATGCGCAAGAACCGCACAGTCATAAGCAAATTCATAAAAAATAGTCGGTTCTGTGTAAGTGTAAGCAATAGATTGACAACCGGATTTAATCGCATTTTTTACGATTTCCTCCGCCGTGACATTTTGTCCGAGTATTTGTGAGTTTTTGTCTATTTGGGATATTTCCCAATTTTGGCAGTTTCTGCAGGAAAGGTTGCATCCAACTGTGCTGATTGAATATGATAAAGAGCCGGGCAACACATGAAAAAGAGGTTTTTTTTCGATAGGGTCTATATGTTCTGCGATGACCTTGCCGTATACAAGCGAGTAAAGTTTTCCGGTTATATTTTCCCTGACATTGCATATACCTCTTTTGCCTAGCTTGATTCGGCAATTATGCGGACACAAAAAACATATCACGTTGTTATCTTCTATTGTCTTGTAAAACCAAGCCTCTTTCATATTGCACAGTATAGCAATTTTATAAAAAACATGGAATTGGTAAATGGTATTTTGCGCTATAAGAGTTTAAATGAATAATATCTTGTAAGAAAATAAAAAATTCTGGTATAATTCCATGTGATTTTTGTTAAATTTCAAAAAAAGGGAGGACGCAATGTCGGATGTTGAACAGAAAGTAAAGGATATAATTGTTGAACAATTGGGAGTAAAAAAAGAACAAGTAACCGAAAATGCTTCTTTTATAGACGATTTGGGAGCCGATTCTTTAGATACGGTGGAACTCGTAATGGCTTTAGAAGAATCGTTTAATATAGAAATTCCCGACGAAGAAGCGGAAAAAATTCGCACGGTTGGAGAAGCTGTAAACTATATAAACAATCACGGCAAATAAAATCCTGTCAATAAAACAGGGTGTCAAAAAATTTGGGAAGGAAGATAGCGACATTTAGATGTGTTCCGATATTTTTCTTCCCAATATTCTAAATCAAAATATGCAGCCAAAACGAGTTGTCATTACAGGGATGGGCTGTGTTACGCCTGTCGGCAATAACATAAAAGAATTTTGGGCATCGCTTCTTGAAGGCAAAAGCGGGCTACGAAAAATCACTTATTTTGATGTTTCTTCTTATCCGTCGCAAATTGCCGGCGAGGTCAAGAATTTTGACCCAAGTGTCTATATAGACCCTAAAAGCGTGAGACGCTTAGATAAGTTTGCGCAATATGCCATCGTTTCCACTTATATGGCTATTGAAGATTCCGGAATCGACCTAGAAAAAGTAAACAAAGAAAGAGCCGGCGTGATTTTGGGTTCGGGAATAGGAGGATTGCAGGTTATAGAAGACCAACATGTTATTCTGATGCAGAAGGGCCCTTCAAAGATTTCGCCGTTTCTCATTCCCATGCTGATTGCCGATGAGTCCCCGGGACAAATAGCGATTAACTTTGGTTTTAAAGGCCCTAATCTTTCTGTTTCAACGGCGTGTGCTTCTGCCTCTCACGCAATAGGTATATCTTTAAGAACAATCCGTTATGGTGATGCGGATATAATGATTACCGGTGGCAGTGATGCGGCAGTGACACCTTTGGGTTTGGCGGGATTTTGTCA
>CAZNJA010000081.1:0-5296 GCA_964573245.1 uncultured bacterium | reverse complement strand
AAAGGAAACACACCTATCGAGAACAAGAGAATAAATCCGCTTGCTAAAATTAAAGTTACAAGCGGAATTGCAAATAAATTGCTGATAGGACCTATCCAAGATATGTATCCGAAATAATACGCCACTAAAGGAACACTTCCCAACCAGGCGGCAATTGAAACAAGAAATATCCTTAAAGTAATTACAAAAGAATTTCTAAAAAATAGTGATGCCCAAACAGGTTGTATCCCCCTCTGTTTCCGGTAAAGAATGACTGGCAGGTTAAAAAGACTTTCAAGCCGCGGAGTTATTAAAACAATACTTAAAACAGTGATAAACGATAACTGAAACCCCACTTCGAAAAGAGAATATGGGTTCCACAAAAGAATCATCAAACAAGCCGTAGCCAATGCGACAAATATATCCGTTCTGCGCCGGATAATCTGCCCCAAAAGAAAGATATTTATCATCAAAGACGCTCTTACAACCGGAACTCTTAATCCAGTAACAAAAGCATAAATTGTAATCAGAATCAATGCAATGGCATAGGATATTCTTGCCGGAACATGGAATAACTTCAGAAAAAACAGAAAAATTCCGCCCATTATCCAGACATGAAGCCCAGATATCGCAAGAATGTGGACAATCCCTATTTTCGTAAACATTTCCCTGATTTGTCCGGGAATAATACTCGCCCTAAACATCATAGCTCCCAATATTGGAGAGTAATGCGGGGAAATGTATGCCCTCAAACTATCCGCCAATACCTTCTTAAGTTTTAACGCCTGCGTTATAAACGGATTTGTCCTTTCTTCGCCAATATAATGAATTCTTTTTCTGTCATTTACATTAACCACCGCAGAAATTCTGCGTATTTTCAAATAATTCTTGAAACCTCCGTTTTCCGGGATGCGCAGGAATCCCGAAACCCTATATTTTTCGCCGTAAAAAATATCTTTTTTAGGAAATCTTATACGAACAAGGATTTTGCAATTTATTGGCTCGGTTTCTCCGGCGCCGCGCATATCAATCGTATCTGCTTCCATCACAAGATTCGTCTGCCACTTTCTATTGTCAGGTTCCGAAACCACCACGCCCGTCAAGTTTACATATTTATCCTCGAACCGCCCCATATCGGGGATATTGACGATGGGATAAATATTTGTATAAAAAATAAAAACGACCAACAATAACACGGAAAATATAGGAGCTCGAAATTCAGAGAATTTTTTTATCGAAGAGATAGTATAAAAAAGAAGCAACACACATAGAAGCGACATTAAAATAAGACGGGGAATAAACAAATACATTCCTATAATAATTCCGCAGATATAAATAATGGCAACTTGGACTAAAATCGGGATTTTAATCAATATCTTAGCAATTAAGTTGTTATTTTTAGGATACATTTTAACAAAACTTCTTGCAGCGAAAAAACAGAATCAAATAAAATCTTGAGGGCATTACAAATATATGATATATTTTGGCTTTACAACTAAACGGAGGGATTACTTAAATGTTTGTAGAACCGAGCAAAAGAGAAAACTGTTGCCCATATGGTAGGTTTTATAAGTATAGAACCATCGGCGCACAAAAAACAGAAAAAGAAGCGGTAAAATGCTTACTAAAAGGAAATGTTTATGACCCGGATTATATAGCCCGTTACTGCGCGGGCAAGTTCCACGATTGCGAAGTTTATAAAAGAGAAGAAAAAATAGCGGATTGGAGAGCAAAGAAAGAATAATGTTTGAAACAATAAACTTAAGCACAAAATCGCCGGAAGAATTTATAGACATTACGTTGTTGGTTGAAGAAAAGGTAAAAATATCAGGAATAAAAGAAGGGTTAATAACGATATTCGTCCCTCATACAACCGCTGCGGTTACAATAAACGAAAACGCAGACCCTTCGGTTGTGAAAGACATAATATCCTCGCTCGATAAAATAATTCCTCCAAGAGGAAATTATTCACATATGGAAGGGAACTCCCACGCGCATATAAAATCATCTCTTATCGGCTCATCAAGACAAATAATAATCCAAAACGGTCACCTTAAACTCGGCACATGGCAGGGAATTTACTTCTGTGAGTTTGACGGTCCGCGGAAAAGAGAAGTTTGGATTAATGATTAGTTTGTGGTGGTTCAGGGCTGCCCAGCCTGGACTCGAACCAGGAAACCCAGCTCCAAAAGCTGGTGTGTTACCGATTACACTACCGGGCAATTCTTATTCTCATACCAATGTATCGTCACCAGATATAATCGCAATTATTCTGTTTTTTCTTCTTTTGTTTCCTCTTTAGGCGCTTCTTCCGTCTCTTTCTTTACTTTTTTTCTTCCGAATATGCCTTTTTTGGGTTCAGGTTTTTTCCCCTCGACATCTGCCGAGGTAGGTTCTGACAGGTCTTTCCCAAGTTCTAATTTATATGCTTCTTTTGTTTCTTCTTTAGGCGCTACTTCCGTCTCTTTCTTCCCTTTTTTCCCTGCGAATATACCTTTTTTAGCTTCGGGTGCTTTTTCGATAGCATCTGAAGAAACAGATTCAGGTAAACCCTTTTCAATCTCCAATTTATATGCGTCTATTACCTTATTGTGAATATAATCTCTCATTTCCTGCGTTATGGGATGTGCAACATCTCTGTGCAGGTTCTTATCATCTGTTTCTGGAGTCTCGCTGACTGTCAATTTACTACCACATCCAGCGCAAAATTTGCCTCTAACGGGATTTCTGTAACCGCACTTGGGACATGGGGTTTTTAAGGGGCGGGAAGGCATTGCTACAAATAACCCGCTATGCCCTTCTATTATTCTCAAGTCCCGCACAACAAATGCATTATCAAACGTTATCGTCGCAAAAGCTTTTACTCTGTTGTCCTTTTTCGTAGACAGCTTTATTCTAACATCTGCAATTTCCATTTCTTAACCTCCTGTGCTATACACTCCTAACGGAGCACAGCTGTTGTGTGAAACCAAAACACCACCACAAATTCCCGCCCGCTCTGATGCAATGCCGGAGCAAGTGGGGGTTAAATAACCTTGATTAATGTTTTGTCCGTCTTAAACGGCGGGTCTACCTCGACGGTAAAGCGGGCAATGTTTTCCCTATATGGCAACCTCCTTTAAGTTTAATTATTTCATTTTTTACTTTTTCTTCGTTTACACCTTTGTTGGGTAAAACAGTAAAAAACGCCGAACCGGAACCGCTCATAATAATATTATTGCATAAATTAAGGGAATTAATTTGCTTTTTAAATTGATAAAGAAGAGGATGAATTTTGAATGCCACGTCTTCCAAGCGGTTGAAAAAATTTCTTTTTACTCCTTCAAAGTCGTTTCTTTCCAAAGCGTCTAATAGCAATTTAACACTTCTTATTTTCTTAGTCAAGCCTGCCTGCTTTGAATCCTGCCCACAACCTACAGACAGGCAAGCAGACGAAACACTTTTGTATGCTTCTGCACTAGATATAGAAAAATTGGGCCAAATTAGTAAAATGTCAACCCCCAAAAAATTCGGCAAAGGCGTGATAATTTCTCCCCTGCCTGTTCCAAGACAAGTCCCGCCATAAATAAAAAACGGCACATCCATGCCGAGCTCCTTGCCTAAATCCGCCAATTTTTCTAAAGAAAAATTAAGTTGCCACAACCTATTTAAACCCTTCAAAACTGCTGCTGCGTTACTGCTTCCCCCGCCGAGTCCTCTGCCAACTGGAATTTTTTTATTTATAAATATTCCCACGCCCTTATCAAGTTTCTTTGCTTTTTTCTGTATTAATTTGGCAGCTCTGTAAGCGATGTTTTCTTCCTTTGCGATATTTAAAGACGGAGAAACCTTCACATCAATGCCCTGCTTTTCTGTCTCCTTTATCAAAACATCATCGTGCAGGTCTATTTCTTGAAAGATTGTTTCTATCTGATGGTATCCGTCGGGTCTTTTGCCTACAATTTCAAGAAAGAGATTGATTTTGGCAGGAGAGATAACTTTTAATTCATTCATAGGGTGCGCCTAACAATAACCATCTATATCTATATTGCTATGAGTTTTCTACTGTCCTTGATCCTTTTTAAGGTTTTTTCCTTGCCTAACAAACCCATCACGTCAAAAAGCGGCGGAGACACTTCTTTTCCGGTAAGCGCCACTCTTAAGGGATGAATAAAATCTCCGCCTTTCATTTTCAATTCTTCGGCCAATTGTCTTAAGGTGTTTTCAATTTCTTGGGGATTAAATGTTTGCAATTCTTCCAATCTTTGTTCTACTTTATCAAACAGCGAAGGGACATAATCTCTTTTTAAGAATTTGTTTACGGCACCTTCGTTATAATGAAGTTCATCCTGAAACAAGAAATCCGCATTGCTGACTATCTGTTCGAGTGTCCTTATGCGCGGCTTGTAAATGTCCACCATCTTCATAAGCATATCCCTATCCGCTTTATCTTTAACGAAGCCCGCTTCTTTCAAATACGGCATAAGATGTTCGAGTAGTTTTTCCGTGGGCAGGGTTTTCAAATAAGCCCCGTTCATCCAGTCGAGTTTTTCCTTGTTAAACACGGCGTTTCTGGAAATTATCCGCTGCAATGAAAAAGATTTTATCAATTCTTCTTTGGACATAATTTCCTGATTCGTTCCGGGAGACCATCCCAAAAGAGATATGAAATTCATTAATGCTTCCGGCAGATAGCCTTCTTTCTTATATTCGAGCACGCCGACGGCGCCATGCCTTTTCGAAAGGCGCGATTTGTCGGGACCTAAAATCAAAGGTATATGTGCAAATTGCGGCGGGTTAAACCCCAGCGCTTCGTAAAGCGCTATCTGCCTGGGCGTATTCGTTATATGGTCATCCCCGCGGATAACATGCGTTATTTCCATTGTGTGGTCATCGACAACGCACGAAAAATTATAAGTGGGGCTTCCGTCCGCTTTTAGAATTACGAAATCGTCATATTGATGGTCAGCGAAATTTATTTCCCCGTGAATCAGATCCTTAAAAGGAAGTACCGGCCTTGTCCATTTGAATCTTACGATTTCTTTTCTGCCCTCGTTTTTTAATTTATTTCTCTCGTCCGCGGTTAAATTTCTGCATTTCCCGTCATAATGGGGCACCTCGCCCCTTTTTTTCATTTCTTCCCTTTTCGCGTCAAGCTCTTCGCTAGTGCAATAACACGGATACGCTTTGCCCTCTTCCAATAATTTGGCAATAAACTGTTTATGAATTTCTATCCTTTGGCTTTGATAATATGGCTCGTGAGGTCCGCCGACCAAGGGCCCCTCGTCCCAATCAAGCCCCATCCATTTAAGCGAATCCAAAATCTGCAGTTCGGCTT
>CAZNJA010000080.1:0-5354 GCA_964573245.1 uncultured bacterium | reverse complement strand
AATTTCATCTTCAGACAAGTTTTCAGTATTTTTAATAATTAAATTGATTTTCCCCTTTTTTATAGCTGAAGTTTTTATATATGCGATTTTCAGCAAATTTCCTGCAAAATCTATGCTAACCCTCTCTCCAGTATCTGAAATCTTGTAAGTCCCCAATTGATTAAGATCCATTTTATTCCTCTTGCCAATATTTAATTCGCCCTTCGGAATCCACTATTGCAACTATTGTATAGGTAATATCTCTGTTATCCAATTTCGCCGTGCTTTTAATCATAAAATTTTGGGAAATTGTAGTTAATTTGCCCTTAGATATAAGAATTTCAAGTTGAGCAACTTCAGATGAACTCAAAGGGAATATTTCTTTAAGTTCCGCTATTATTTTAGAATAGGAAGTGAAAATATTATCATCAGAAGTAGCTTCTTCTAAATCTGCTCCATAGCGAAAAGACAGGATTTTATTTATTAAACCATCACTTAGCCCTAAAGATGATAATGCCTCTTTAGGAGCAGTATTTATATTAATTTTCCCCTCTCCAAAAACAGTTAGATAATTTTTTATTCTATCAAAAATTTCAATGTTCATCCCCTTAACAAGTAACAATTCCTCTAAAATCTCATACTTGGCATTTTTAGCTTTATATGGATGTTTTAGATTTCCATAATAACTATCTTCCGCTCCATATGTTGGATGTTGAAAATTTGAATCCTCATCTCTCCAATCAATAATACAATAAGCAAGTTCTGTAGAAGGTTCCTCATCTAAATACACTATATTCTGGAAAAGTCTTTTAAATATCTCTGCTTCAGCGGTATTAATATTTATCTTCCTCTCTTCGTCTATAATACCATATCCAATAGGTGCTTTTACCTCAATTTCAACATTTACAGCTTCTTCATAAAAATCGCCAAAATCGTTGGAATAAGAATTGCATCCTATCGTAAAAGTTCCTTCTCCTACTCGAATTTCCTTGAAACCTAAAACATTACTACTCCACGATTCATTTAAGCAAGAAAATCCCGCCGAATTAAAGTCATACTTTCTTAACTCAACTATACCCCTTTTAACGCCTGCTTCTGCTATGAAATGCAGTTTATCTTTACTATCCATTTGTTGTAAGAAAATTAGTTTTTGTCTTATCCCGAAACCCAAATTCAGGCTTAATATAGCTAACACAGCTAATATTGAAAGGGTAAGTATTAATATACTCCCTTTATTTTTCTTGTGAAATCGGAAGTATTTGGCAACCGGGGATATAGACGGTTTTGACAAAACTGTTCTTATATTCATTTTTATTTTTATCTTCGTAAAATTCAACTTTTATTCTTACTGCCAAAGGTAAATTCTCTTCTTCTTCTTCCCATACGGATTTCCAATAATATCTATCCGTTTCGGCATCATAGTAATAATACCGAAAAGTCATTGTTTCTAAATTACTGACCAATCTGCGGGCCAGTGGATTAGCCTGTCCGTACGACAGGCGGGCATTTTGATATAACTGGCTATAATGTATCTGCTGTCTATTAATACTATTGTCAATAGTGTTCCAAAAATATGTAACATAACCAAGTTCAGATTTTAATACACCTTGTTCCTTGGAAACGATCATACTAGGGAAGGAAATCCTTTCTTCTGTGCCTTCAAGTTTTATATCAGCATATTGAAAACTGTTTCTTAAATCATGGGATATTTTTTCAAAAAAAATACTTACGTCTTCTTGTTTGACATTTCCGACTATTCTCCTCCAAATTTTAATACCACTATTAAAAGCGTTATAAATTGATAAACCCATTATAGATAGGATTACTGTAACTAACAGGATCTCTACCAGTGTAAATCCCTGTTTCTGGTAACGGGTTAAGGGGAAAGGAATACGTACTCTGTACTTTGCATCACGCCTATCATTACCCATATCTGGCTTTTCATATTCCTGCATAGGTAGCTCTTTGAACTTCAATTCTTCTACTGCCTTCCTGCCAAGAAAGAATTAAGCTCAAATTGAAAAACTCATTTTTTTCATCTATTGGAACTATATAAATATTCCATGCAATCTTCTTACTGCCAATAATACAATTACCGTTTGTCTCGCTACTATCCAATGAATCTTTCTGCATTAATTTATCTGAAATCTCCCATATTTTTTCATCCGCCCAATTTTGGACCTGCAAATGAGTAAGATAGTAACTAAACGTATTCAGGGACACAATAAATGCCTGAAAAACCATTACTATACCGAAAGATAAAATGGCAACAGTTACCATAAGTTCAAAAAAACTAAACCCCGTTGGACCTGCCTCGCGGCAAGGCGGGGATAGCTCCGACGTATCGTCGGAGCGTAAATTGAGCTTCCTAATAAGACCAAACTTTCTTTTTATTTTTTTAGTATTTCCATTCAACATAGGTTTTCTATTTTATTTCCAACGGGGTAATTTTTAATCTATTCATATTTAATGAGGGAAAACCCTTTTTCGTGGAACAGTTAAAGAATAAAGGATATTGTTATTGTATTCCGAATCTCGTTTCCTGTATTCCGTAATTATTTCCAATTAACAATATCGTCATCACTTACCTTGCCATCTTTACCCATAGAACATAAATCGTAGTCATATGTTTTATGTTCTCCGGGGCATTTATATTGATATTTTCTTCCCCAAGGATCAATTGGTTCTCTTTCTAAATAAGGGCCATTCCAACGAGATACTGTGGCTGGTTTATTAAGCAGAACGTCTAACCCATCTTGCGTAGTGGGAAAAGAACCGTTATCTACTTCATACAACTTAAGAGCCGTAGCAATATTAGTACTAATATCCGCTCCAGCAGCAGCAATTTTTGCCTGTTCTGTCCGGCCTACGAATCTTGGCATAACCATCGCCGCCAATGTCCCGATTATTATAATCACAAGCATCAATTCTATAAGTGTGAATCCCCATTGCCTTAAAATTCTAAATTTATTCATGATTTATTTCTCCCTTGTAAATTCTTTTAAAATTTTGTCTATTTCTTTAATTCTTGCTTCAGCTTGAGCTTTGGCGTCAGGGTCTTTTAGAAACCTTCTTGCTTTTTCAAAACACTGTTTTGCTATAAGAAAACTTCTCTCTGCTTGCATGAAAGATTTGGTTATTTTCTTTGTTGAGGGGTCTATCCACCCTGCCTTACTTATTCCGCCGCAATGAACAAGCCAATTACCCATCAATATCATAATCCCAGACCAATCCGCCTCCCCTTGAATTGTTTTTGCAGAGGAAATATCTTGTGCACCCAACACTTTGCCTAAAACATGCCGATAAGATATATCTTGTTGAGAATCCTCTATCATTTTGATTTCTTCTAAAGTCGGCAACTTGCCCTCTTCCAATTTTTTGATTGATAAGAAAGCTTTAGTAGCTAAACCTAAACTGTCATATGCTTTCCTTATTTCTAAATTCAGTGGCTTATCCGTATATTTAAGTAAATTTTGGACATCATTAGTTAACGCTTTCCCGCTTTCTACCATTTTTCGAGAGGCCTCCATGTACATTTTGGAAATTTCTCTTTTTGCTATATCTGTTTTAGCTTTCTGAACCGCTTCACTATATCTGGTGGAGAGCATATCCAAACTGGAAAATTCAGTGGCAGAAATTACAGCTTTTATAAGAGCCGCTTTTCTCGCCTCTTCACTTTTAGGGAAATCTTTTGTAATTATATCCAGTCTTTTATACGCCATATTCATATCCAGATTTTCCAGATAAGTAATTGCTTTTGAGTATGATAATTGAGGTTCTTTTTCTGCTCCTTGCGAATTGGAAACAATAGCAAGAAAAAACACTAATAGGAGGTTAAATATGATCAAAAATTTTCGCATTTTCATCTCCTTCCAGTTAGTCGTTACAAGATTGATAACAATATGTTTCGGTTATTTTAACTATTGGTTTTAGTAACCCTCTCACACATTTCTTAAGTAACGGGTGCCTGGCGATGAAAGACGCAACAGGAGGGCTTACCTTATAATAAAATTTTACAAAAATTTTACCAAGAGGAGAAGTGATGAGATATTCATCCCTAAAACGGGAAAGAACTTTAACTTCTTTAGCCATAGGAGTGCCATAACTTGCAGTAGCAATAAAACAATGCCACTGCACCATACTATTATCTTCTGCTTCTTCCGTATCGCTGCTATCATCTTCATTCGGTTCTTCTCCCCCACCTACCGTAGGGCCCGGATAAGTTCCAGAAGAAGGCATTCTGGCAGTTCCTCCTTGTCCGTCATCAAAAGAAAAATAATATGTATATTCTCCCGCATCTAATTGACGAAACTGTTCATAAGTCCCGTCATACGCGTCTTCTCCGCTTTTCAAAGGCATAGAATAAGTGTTTGTCGTATCTCCGTCACTAATAATTAGGCTCTTTAATTGGGGTGTATCTCCGTCATCATCTTCATAATCTACATTATATGTAAAAAATTGGTCAGTATCCCCTACATCGGGTTCTAAAGTAGCTTCGGAAAGTTCAGGGTCTTCATTTATGAAAAGAAGAGCCAAAATATCCGTATCGGAAAGTTCAATGTCTTCCACTCTCGCTTTACTACACTCATCATTATAAAGCTCATTGTCAGGATTGGTCTGCAAATTGAATGCGGTATTATTTGTCGTGCCAGGATATGGGTCGCCCCCGTCACCTCGGCCACTATAGATATCATCTAAATCCTTCAGTCCATCCGCTTCTTCCAAATCTACCAATTTATGCTCAGGAGCAGTAATATCTCCATCATTATTCGCTCTACTTTCATCAATATGCCATATCAAAAGCCCAAAACCGGGTAAACCTGAATCAAAACCAACCGCCTGGCGATTTTCAAGAAGAAAATACTCTCCAACACCATTACCATAGGGATCCCAATCTAATGTAGTATCAGGATTATCCAAGAATTGATATATAGCAGTATCATAATCTTCAACTGCTTTGATTTCTGTCTGAGTAAGGGGTCTGCCCTCAGTGGTAATTAGTGTGGGAGTAACCCAACCTAATAACCATTTGCTCCACGCGCAAAAGTGCGCGGGGCAGTCACCCGGAAGGTCAATACCATTCCACAAACCATAAGACATGGTTCCCCAGTCACCTATTCCCTGAGTGATACCACTGGCACCATATGTATCATAAAGATTTGGCAGACCTAACAAATGACCGAATTCGTGGCAGAATACACCGATAGTAATTATACGAGTGTCACCGCCATTGAAAAGGGTTTCAGGACAGATAATATAAGTATCGATAGTTACACCATCCAGTAGAACGGTATCTACACCAACAGCCGCATTAAGTGACCAGGTATGAGACCATATATCCGTATCATGTCCTGTCTCCTCTGCTCCCGGACCTT
>CAZNJA010000079.1:0-5395 GCA_964573245.1 uncultured bacterium | reverse complement strand
ATGGAAATTCTATCACAGCAAATCTTTTCTGGCAATTTATATCTATATTGCTCCTTCAAGTGTTAATAACTGTCTTTTGGTATCTTTACCAAAACCATAATTTCCTAAATCCCCGTTGGAATTAATTACTCTGTGGCATGGGATAAACAGCGGAATCGGGTTTCTGGCGATAGCATTGCCGACTGCTCGCGGATGGGAACATGTCGAACTTTTACACGCGATAAATCTATACGAACGTGTTTTCCCGTAAGGAATTTTTTGTAATTGGCGCCATACTTTGATTTGAAAAGGCGTGCCTGCCCGACATGATTTGGGCGGGCCTTTTAAATCTAACTTACTTTTAAAAGATTTTAGTTCGCCTTTTAAGTATGATTTTATTTCGCGTATTGCCCTCGCGTTTTTCTCTTTTGATTTTATTAATTTGCAAACAGGGAATTTTTGCTTTAATTTAAGTAACAATTCCATTTCTTTTGTTCCAATATCCAGACAAACTATGCCTAAAGAAGACGAAGCAAACCCTATTATACCGATAGTGGAATCAAGAAAAGCATAAAAAATTACATTTGACACAACTTGAATTATATCACGTATAAATTCTTAACTGTTGCCACCTTGCAATCTTGCGTGTAAAATTAAACCATGCGGTTATCAAAGAGGCTTTTTTATGGGCTTGCGGTTATATTTTCTTTTTTGTTTGTCAATGTTTCTTTTTGCGCAAACATAAAATTGGGCATAGAAACATTACAGGAAGACACTGCTTACGTAGAACTTCTGAAAAACAAAAGATTAGGCCTTATAACCAATCCCACAGGCGTGGATTCCACTTTAAAGGCTACGGCCGATATTCTTTACGAGAATCCCAATTTTAACCTTGTTGCTCTTTTCGCGCCGGAACACGGCATAAGAGGAGAAGTGTTGGCGGGCGAATATGTCGCCCAAACCGTAGACGAAAAAACGAAACTTCCCGTATATTCGATTTATGGCAAAACAAAACAACCCACCGAAGAAATCCTTAAGAACATAGACGTTCTCATTTTTGACATTCAGGATATAGGCGCCAGAACCTATACCTACATATCAACATTGTTTTATGCTATGGAATCGGCAGCAAAATATAAAAAAGAATTTATTGTTTTGGATAGGCCAAATCCGTTGGGTGGTTTAAATGTAGAGGGCCCTTTAATAAAAGAAGAGCATAAAAGTTTTATCGGATTGTTCGATATTCCCTTGACGCATGGCATGACTATCGGCGAAATCGCAAAATTTATAAACGGAGAATATAAGATGCAGTTAAAACTTACTATTGTGCCTATGAAAGGCTGGACTAGGACTATGCTTTGGGATGATACGGGTCTTCTATGGGTACCGACTTCGCCGCATATTCCATCTGTGGATGCCGCTTTTTTATATACTGCGACAGGAACTATCGGCAGTTCCAATTTATGTATTGGTGTGGGTTATACTCTTCCGTTCCAACTAATCGGCAGTGAGTGGATTGACCCGCTTAATTTTGCGGAGAAATTGAACGCCAAAAATCTTCCCGGAGTAAAATTCCAGCCATATTGGTTTAAGCCGCTTTACTTGTCATTTAAAGATAAAGAACTTAAAGGAGTGAGATTAATTCTTACTGATAAGAAAATTTTTAAGCCAATTAGGACAGCGCTGGAGATATTGACATCACTGGAATCGTTATATCCCGGCAAATATGCTCCGCCTGGAAATTTTAGTAAAGTATGGGGAGTGGATTATATTTTAACTAATGTCAAAGAAGGCAAGACCGCCGAAGATATCGAAAAAATGTGGGAAAACGATTTGAAAGAATTTAATAAGAAAAGAGAGAAGTATCTGTTGTATCAACCCCGTTAGAGATAAGAAATATCTTGTGACATTTCTGTAATTATGCGAGAATTTTCATCTTGCCTTTAAATTATTTAAGTGTAGTTAAGGCTGATTCTTTTGTTGAGACGGAATCTCTAACGGGGTAAATAAGGAGGTTAATATGTCCACTTGCACGAAGTGTCTTAAAAAAGAAGCAACTTTAAGGTGTAAGATGTGCCATAAGCCGATTTGTCAGGATTGCGCTATATCAGGCCCCATGGGGCTGTTTTGTTCTGACCAATGCGCTCAAAAGATGCATTCGCATATGGAGAAAATCAAAGAGATAGACAAAGAAAGACCCATTATCAAACAAAAGAGGCTGCCGACGATTGTTAAACTTATTATTTGGCTTGCAGCTTTATGGTTTGTCGCCCATTTTATACTGAAAATAGACATCATAGAAAGCCTAAAGGAACTAATCAGTTACTTTGGTTTTAAAAATATAAAGAGTTGAATTATAGATAACAAACTGTATAACATAAGGAAAAGGGAGAGAAAACTCAAGGAGCTAACTTAGAAATGCTTATTAATGAAGAACTTAATTTATTAATTAAATCTAAATACCCGATCGTATTTTTGGAAACGATAGATGAAACCCACAGTATCAGACAAATCAAAGAAATATCGCAACAGTTAAATCTTGTTTTTTATCAGTGGTCTCTAACCGAAGGGTTAAAAATAGGCGAGAACGAAGCGGCGTATTACCAAACAAAAGAACCCATTGGAATGTTGCGAATGATATTAGCGCTTATTAGTCTGCGGGAGGAGAGAGAGGTCAAACCAAGTTTGTTTGTTTTAAAGGATTTTGAAAAACACTTGGAAAATGAGTTAACCTTAAGGCTTTTTAAAGACCTTATTAACCGCATTAAAAATACAGAGAGTACATTTGTAATTCTTTCTTCCGAGTATAAACTTCCCAAGGATATAGAATTGGATTCAGCTCATTTGATTGGCGGCTATCCTGTTGAAGATGAAATAGGCAATGTAATAAAGGAAACCGTGGAAGAATTGATGAGAACAAACATCAAAATAAAGATGTCTCTAACTGCTGAAGAATTTAAAAAAACAATTAAAATCTTGGAAGGGTTATCAATACAACAGATAAGAAATGTCATAAACCGGTGTCTTTTGGAGGATAATGTTCTCGATATAAAAGATTTGAATGCTATAGAATTATATAAGAAAAAGGTATTTGACCAAGAGGGATTATTGGAATTTTATCTTACGGAGGATAAAGCTAACATAGCAGGTTTTGACAATTTAAAACATTGGTTGTCGGAACGGAAAGACACCTTTGTTTTAAATAAAAGATTTTCTCTTCCCGTTCCTAAGGGGCTGATGCTTATGGGAGTTCAGGGTTGCGGTAAAAGCCTATCGGTCAAGGTCATTGCGCGAGAACTTAATCTGCCTTTATATAGGCTTGATTTAGCAAGGCTTTACAGTAAATATATTGGTGAAACAGAACAAAACTTAAGAAGAGCATTAATGATAGTGGAAAAACTTTGCCCCTTGTGTTTATGGATCGATGAAATAGAAAAAGGTTTTGCTGCTTCCGGCGGGGATATAGACGGAGGTGTCTCTCAGCGTATATTGGGCACATTCTTGACTTGGATGCAGGAACGCAAATCAAACTGCTTTATTGCTGCTACTGCAAACAATATCTACCATTTGCCGCCGGAATTCTTAAGAAAAGGTCGTTTTGATGAAATATTTTTTGTTGACCTTCCGGATATGCAATCAAGGGAACAGCTTTTAAAGATTCACCTCCCAAAAAGAAATCTCAACACGGAAGATTTTGATTTAAAACAACTTGCTGATACGACTGATGGTTTCAGTGGGGCGGAGATTGAACAGGCAATAATTTCTGCTTTATACAAAGCAACAAGTAAAAAAGAGAAGATTTCGACTAAACACATTATTGAACAGTTAAAATCTACTAAACCCTTATCGATATTAAAACGCGAAGAAATCACCGCACTAAGAACTTGGGCAAAAGAGCGTACTATACCCGTTTAATAAGCTCTTCCTTATTTTAATATCTACCTTATATAGAGTTGAATTTAATCCGATAACCGTATAACATATCAAATCGGAGGTGTTGTAAATGATAGATTTAAAATCCTTATTAAAAGAAGATATAGAAACGGTTTTTGCCGAAGACCCGGCTGCAAGGTCAACTATGGAAGTTATACTTTGCTATCCGGGCCTGCACGCCTTATGGCTGCATAGAATCGCCCATATTATGTGGCGGCATGGTTATTTATTTTTGGCGCGGCTTCTTTCGCATTTCAACCGATTTATGACCGGAATAGAAATCCATCCCGGCGCGCAAATAGGCAGAAGATTTTTTATAGACCACGGAATGGGAGTGGTTATCGGAGAAACAACCAAAATAGGCGATGACGTTTTAATGTATCAGGGCGTTGTTCTGGGCGGAACAAGCCTTAGAAAAGGCAAAAGACATCCCACTATCGGTCATAATGTCGTAATCGGCACAGGCGCAAAAATTTTAGGTCCTATTAATATAGGAGATGGTTCGAAAATAGGCGCAGGTTCGGTTGTTGTGAAGTCTGTTCCGCCCGACAGCACCGTAGTCGGTGTTCCCGGAAAAACAGTCGAAGAACATAAAAAACACACCAAAGCGGCAGTTGACCTTGAACACGGACGGCTTCCCGACCCAGTCCAACAGGCAATTAATTCCCTGAAGGATGAGATAAAAGTTTTAAACAATAAAATAGAGCAATCCGAAAAACAGAAAAAGGCTAAACCTGAAATAGATTTCGCGCAGACAATCGATTCCCTGAAAGGCGAAATCAAACAATTAAAGGTATATATCAAGCAGGCACAGGAAGATAAGAAGAATCAAACAGAGCAGGAGGTTGCATCCTCGCAAATTACCGATTCTCTAAAGGACGAAATAAAAAACTTGAAAGAGCAAATCGAAAAAATAAAAGAAGAGAAGAAAGAACCAACAGAGACAGGTGTTGATTCTTCTGGAGAGGTAAACTCCTTAAAAGCAGAAATAGGCGATTTGAACTATCGTATAGAACAACTTGAGAAGGAGAAGAAGCGTGGAACTGAACGAAATCCTGATTTCACAGGCGATTATTGAGGAGTACTCAAAAGAACTAAAATCCGCAACCGAACTTGATGTCGCTATTATTGGAGGCGGCCCTTCGGGACTTATCGCTGCTTATTATTTAGCCAAAGCAGGCAAGAAAGTTGCCCTGTTTGAAAGGAAACTTTCTATTGGCGGCGGCATGTGGGGCGGCGGGATGATGTTTAATAAAGCAGTCATTCAGGAAGAAGCAAAAGGAATTCTTGAAGAACAGAATATCCAGTTAAAGAAATATAAAGATGGTTATTTTATTGTTGACTGCGTAGAAATGGCTTCGGGTTTATGCTTCAACGCAAAGAAAGCAGGCGCAATGATTTTCAATCTCATTTCCTGTGAAGACGTGATGATGAGGAAGAATGTCATCACCGGAATTGTAATCAACTGGTCTCCCGTTGAAAT
>CAZNJA010000078.1:3355-5420 GCA_964573245.1 uncultured bacterium | reverse complement strand
CTTCGATTTGTCTTACTCTTTCTCTTGTCACGTTGAATTTTTTCCCGACTTCTTCCAAGGTGTGCGGCGAAATGCCTTCTCCAATACCGAAGCGGAGTCTCAATATATCTTTTTCTCTTTCAGGGAGAGTATCCAATACTCTGCTTATTTGTTCTTTTAACATACTGAAAGCGGCTGTTGTGTCAGGCATAACGACATCCTTGTCTTCTATAAAATCTCCGAAATGACTGGCTTCGTCAGAACCTATGGGAGTTTCCAAGGAAATTGGATGTTGAGAAATTTTCAAAACTGCTCTCACTTTATCTATAGGCAATTTCATTTTTTTGGACAATTCTTCCGCTGTAGGACCTCTACCATACGCCTGCACGAATTTTTGTGTAATCCTTGAAAGCCGATTTATGGTTTCGATCATGTGTACCGGAATACGGATTGTTCTCGCCTGGTCTGCTATCGCTCTTGTAATTGCCTGTCTTATCCACCACGTCGCGTATGTAGAAAATTTATAACCTCTTTTATATTCAAACTTATCCACAGCCCGCATCAAACCCATATTGCCTTCTTGTATCAAATCCAAAAGTGAAAGCCCTCTGTGAATGTATTTTTTTGCAATGCTTACGACAAGTCTTAAATTGGACTGTATCATTTTTTCTTTCGAGGCACGCACTTTTTTTGCTTCTTCCAACAAAAAAGGCAAATGTTTTTGGAATTCTTTTTTACTGATTTCCCACTCCCTTTCCATAAATCCGGCGGGAAGAAGGCCCTTCGCTTCTTTAGCCATCGCGTTTTTTAATTGATGGACAAGATTTGCGATATTTTTCTTTTTCACAGTCCAATTGTAAATATCGTCAGCTATCAGTTTCTTTAATATTTTCTTTATACTTTTATTGCCTTCTTCAATATTCTTGGCAAGATGTATTTCTTCTTCTCTTAATAACAACGGTATTCGTCCCATCTGGTGAAGATAAGCCCTTACCGGATCGGAGAATTTAGCCCTTTCTATTTGGGGAATAGACCTTTTAAGCGATATTTCCTTCTTTTTATGAAACTCTTCGCTGCTTGCTACGATCTCTATGTGTAATTCGTCCAATGTGGAAAGAATATCGTCCACATCCCGTGGAGAAATGACTTCTTCGGGCAATATATCCTGAATTTCTTCATAAGTTAAATGCCCTTTCTTTTTACCCTCTCTAATTAACCTATTGGTTCTTCTATTGTCTTTTTTCCTACTGTCTTTTTTCCTACTGCCTTTTTTTCTTCTGTCTTTTTGTTTATTCTCTTTTGTTTTTTTGCCCTTTTTAACAGTGTTCTTGTTTTTCTTTGCTTTATTTTTCTTCTTCATGGCTTTCATTATATATTATCCTATTGTTTTGATAAAATTTAGACATTCTATCTACATTAATTTTTGTAGTTTCTCTATTTCTTCGGCGATCCTTTTCTTTTCCTCATTCTTTTTACGCCAATTTTGTATAACTTCCCGTGGCGGATTTTGGGGAATAAATTCCTTTGCCATTATTTGGGACAAGATTTCTCTCGTATTTGCAGAAAGAAGGTTTAAAACGGAAGATGGCTTAAGTTGTTTCTTCTGCCTTATTTTTGAATAGAGTTCCCAAGCCACATCTCTAAGATTGTTATTCTGAAACTCGCTTATATCCTTCTCTTCTAAAATGTTGTCTTCTATCATTGACAAGAGTATAAACTCTTCTTCAGTTGGATAAGGTATTTTGTAGTTCACTTTGTTTGCGTATTCTGATTTTTTATTTTTCTTCGACATTTCATCCATAAGAACTTTTTCATTCGTATTTAATGCATCTGCTAATATCTTTATATATTCGCTTTTTCTTAAAGAAGACTGGACTTTGTTTATAACCGGCAAAATTATTTTTGAAATATTGATTTTGCCTTCTATTGTTTTACAGTCATATTGTTTTTCAAGGCAACTCAAATAAAACTCAACCACATTTTGGCTCTGCTTTAATATAACATTGAATTTTTCTTTCCCGTATTTTCTTATGAAACTATCCGGGTCTTCAGGGTAGGGGAGTTTTATAGTCAAAGGGTTCAACCC
>CAZNJA010000078.1:0-3345 GCA_964573245.1 uncultured bacterium | reverse complement strand
CCTCTTCCACAAAAAGTTCTAAACCTCTCAAAGATGCTCTTTCACCGGCGGCATCCGAATCGTACACGAGATAAATAGTTTCGGCAAGTCTTGAAAGGATTCTTATCTGCCAACGAGTAAGAGATGTTCCCAAAGAAGCTACCACATTTCCAACCCCGGCTTCATAAAGAGCAATAAGGTCCATATATCCTTCAACGATAATAGCCTTTTTTTCTGCCAGTATACTTTTTCGGGTAAGATTTAAACCGTAAAGAGTTTTCCCCTTTTCAAAAATCTCACTTTCAGGCGAATTAAGGTATTTCGGCATTGAGTTGTCTACACTCCTGCCGCCGAAAGCAATGGTTTTCCCTTGAGCATTGGTTATTGGAAAAATAATACGGTCTCTAAAATAAGGATATTCTCTATTGTCTTTTCTTGTGATAATGCCTCCTTTTATTAATTGGTCGCTGGGCAGTCCCAATTTTTTTATTTCTTTTAGTTGAGCTTCTGCCGAAGGAGCATAACCCAAAGAGAATTCTTTTAGGGTCTTTTCTTTCAATCCACGTTTAAGCTAGTATTTATACGCTGTTTCACCGTACGAAGAATACAAAAATTTTGTAAATAAAGCATTTACCTGGTCAAGGATAGAATATAATTCGGAACTTTTGCCTGCGGGTTTATCTTCTACTATAACGCCTACCTTTTGACCTACCCATTTGACGGCTTCGGGAAAAGATACTTTTTCGTGTTCCATTATGAAATGAAAAACATTCCCGCCTTTTCCGCATCCGAAACAATGGAATATTTGTTTTTCAGGAGAAATTACGAAAGACGGGGTTTTCTCCTGATGAAACGGGCACAAAATTTTATAATTTTTCCCCGAGGGTCTTAAAGGATAGAACTCTCCAATAATTCTTACGATATCAACCAATCCTAAAATTTCGTTTATTTTCTCTTCGGAAATCATATTTATTAGAAATACCAGTAATCGGTAGTCTGGGTTTCCTTTTCTTCCTGATTACTGACTACTGTCCTCTATTTTTCTATAATTCGGTATCCCACCAGTCTCTATTTTTTATATACCAATCGATTGTTTTCTCCAGTCCTTTTTCTATCCCTATTCTCGGTGACCAAGAAAGCAAAATCTTAGCCTTCATAATCGACGGAACCAAATCCGTAGAGCATTGATTGTTATTTCTTTCGTATGATATTAGAGTTTGCGGCTTATTAAGTCTGGAAAGAATAGTATTGGAGATTTCTTTGACAGCGATAGCACCAAGACTTCCAATATTGATGACTTCTCCCCTTAAAGAATCAATTTTTGTTTTTAATGTCTTTTGCAGTGCTTCGGTAAAATCTTCTACAAAAAGTAAATTTTCGATTTGCTCTCCTTCTTGCCAAAGTCGCAAAGGCTCATCCCTTAAAGCAGATGTAATCAAAGATGCAATAGTATGTTCCAATGACTGATATGGCCCATACAAATTAAATGTTCTTAAAACAACTGCAGGAACAGAATACTTACTACTGTAGTAATAGGCTAATTTTTCACCCAAAGTTTCTGTGACACCTTTCAGATTCGTAGGTTTACAGGCATATTCTTCGCTAACGGGCGAATCCGCTATAGCCCCGTATACTTTCGAAGAAGAAATATAGATTATTCGCTCTAAATCTTTACCGAACTCCAGTATATTCGACATTGAAGCCGCATAACCTTCTACAAGTTCTGCTTCAGATATAAAAGATGTGTCTTCTGTTCGGGGTATATCAATTAAAACCTGTGCATTCGAAAGTAAACTTTTTACCAAAGTTTTGTCTTTTGCCGTGCCATGCCAAAGGGTTAATCTTGGATTTTCTTTGAGTTCAGCGGGGAACTTGTTCAGGTCTTTATCTAATAAAAAAACTTGGTCGGACGAGTTTCTCCCCAAAAATGAGTAAATTATATTGATAGCGGGAAAAGGATATCCACCTATTAAAACAATACGCATGTTATTTAAAATTTGAGATTATTTCTCTTTGTCTTGTTTCCTTTTATTTTTAAAATGAAACAGGCCTAACTTTATGAATTCCTGCGAATTCTTGGATATAGAATCTATTTTCCTTTCCAACCTTGCCAATCTTATTCCTTCGAAAATCACTAATACAAGTACAAGAAGAATAGCAGACGAAACCAAAAGAGATAAAGGTTTTACTAAAACATCCATAGGATTCCCTCCCTAATTTTGTTGATTATATCATCTTTAAAATAGTAAAATGAATTTCAATTAAAATGTTAAATATTCCTTTCTCTTTATTGATTGCGCTTTATCTAATCCCTTCCCTTGCGGTTATTGTCTTTTTCTGGGTTAGGGCAGAAGCAAGAAAGAAAGAGAAAGAAACCCCAGAATCGAATCAATTCAGTTATCGCTGTCCTATTTGCGCCTTTGTTTATATCGACAGTTCTAAAGGAAATTATTCTCGTTGTCCCCGATGTGGTTCTCTCAACGAAAAGAAACAGACAAGAGAACAACATCAAACGCTAAATCCCTGATTTTATTTGTTCCTATTTGTCCCGATACAAAGAACTATATAAGCACGCTTTTCTTATTTTAATTCTTCCCAAAAAATGGTTGTTCTACTATGATTCTTCTCTTCCAAATCTTCCACCCAATCCATAAAGAATTCCTGCTTTTTTTGATTAAGCAATAAAGATGCAATATCCTTTTTTTTATCCTGGAACTTTTCTTCCGAAGGCTGTCTTGTATCAACAGTTCGAATTACAAAAATTTCTCCGCCAACACTATTGACTTTATTCCAACTATCCTGCGCCGTAGAAAAAGCAGCTCGTGCAATATAGGGTGCGGATCCTATACCTTCGATAAAACCGTTTCGAGAAAAATACTTTGATTCTTTTACTTCTAATGAGTATTTTCCGGCAACTTCTTCTGCTGTTTTCCCTTCTTTCAATTCGAACAGAATTTCTTCTGCTTTCTTATCAACCAAATCCTTAATCCTTTTATCCTCAAGTATACTTTTGATCTTGCCGGTAATCTCTTCGTATTTCTGTTCTAAATCAGGAATGCGAAATAATATATAGCCATTTTTTATTCTCAAGGGCTCGCTGGCTTCACTGCTTTTGGCAGAAAAAACCGTATGATTGACGGCAATATCCCCATCAAATTCTTCCATCGGTTCATCTTGGGAAAAATATCCTGTAATAGCGTAAAATAACCCTTCCTCTTCCGCAAATGATTTCCAATCGTTTTCATCCAAAAGTTTAAGATACATTTGAATATCAATATATTTTAGTATTTCTTCTTTTTGTTCTTCGCTATCAATACTATCTTAGCCGGTTTGTCCTTCATTTAATAGAACATTCTCAACTTTTCT
>CAZNJA010000077.1:0-5464 GCA_964573245.1 uncultured bacterium | reverse complement strand
CTACCACATAAACCATCCCTTGGTCTAATACATCCGTTTTAGCATATCCTTGCTCCCCAATCAAACCTTCTTTACCAGTGATAATTTTTCTGAACTGCGCCTTAAAAGCAAAAGAAAATATCAATATAAAAAACGCGGCGGTTGTTCCGACAACCGCAAATATCAAAGGTAAAGATATTGAAATATAACGCGCTTGGCTGCCTATCAACATAAAAGAACCCAGTCCCAAAGACACAATGCCTCCAACCGTAAGAATACCGTTTGTAGGCGTCTGCGTTTCTAAAAACAAAAGGATAATTCCCAAGACTATAAGCGCCAAACCCGTATAATTCAACGGGAGCGTAGACAATGCATAAAGCCCCAAAAGAAGACAAATGCTTCCCACTGTACCTCCAACCAAACTACCCGGATGAGAAAATTCCAAAATTAATCCCCATATCCCAAGCATCAATAAAATATAAGCAATATTGGGATTGCCCAAAACATGCAAGAACCTATATTTGATACTTATAGAGAATTCCTCTATAACCGCACTTTGCGTATTAAGAACAAATTGTTTTTCGCCTTTATTAACAAACTTTCCATCGAGTTGTTTTAGCAAACCGTTTAAGTCATCTGCCAAAACATCAATTACACCATTTTCTTTCGCTTCTGTTGCCGTAAGCGAAACGCTTTCCCTAACTGCTTGTTCAGCCCAATTCGGATTATGTCCCGTTTCTTCCGCGATAGAACGAATAAAACTTGCAAAATCATTCGTAATCTTTTTACCCATTTCCTCATCCATCTTGCCGCCAATATTAACCGGATGCGCAGCACCGATATTAGTAGAAGGAGCCATTGCATTAATATCTGCTGCAACAGTAATAAATACTCCCGCAGAAGCAGCTTGAGCCCCTTTGGGAGAAACATACACAACAACAGGAATATCTGCAGTTCTTATACTTTCAACAATTTGGCGCATAGAGGTTGCCAAACCACCTTCCGTATTCAACTGTATTATTAAAAAAGAATAATCTTTTTCGGCTCTTTGCAGCGCTTCGCCGGTAAAACCTGCAGAAGCCACATTGATTACGCCTTCCAATTTCAAGACGAGAACTTTGCTTGCCTCCTGCGCATAGTTATTAAAACCCGCAAGCAAAAATATTAATAAAGAAATAATAAATAGACGTTTTTTAAACATTTTAATTTACCTCTACACCAAAAACTTTCCTGCCCGCCAGGATTTGGCAGGCGGGGGTGTGGGGGTTTATAACCTTAGAAATTTCGCTATCAAAATATCGCCCCAAAATATGCTTATTATTCCCGCCAGCGCAAGATACGGCCCATAAGGGATATATTCCAACCTGCCCCTTTTCTTTAAAATAACCATTGCTACTCCGATAACAGAGCCTACCAAGGAAGATACAAATATAACAAAAAACACATTTTTCCACCCCAAAAAAGCGCCTATCATAGCAAGAAGTTTCAGGTCGCCTCCGCCCATCGCTTCTTTCTTAAAAAGCAACTCTCCCAAAACCGCAACTATAAGCAACGATACAAATCCCAATATTGCGCCTGCAAGCGAATTCAAAAAAGCCGACAACGGATAAGAAACATCGAAAAATAGTGGTGACAAATCCGCAAGCAAACTATTCTTGACGCTAACAGCCAACCCCAAAACAATCCCCGGCAGGACCAAAACATCGGGAATTAAAAAATGCTCGAAATCTATAAACGTAACTATTACAAGAATACAGGTAAAAATTACAAATATAAAAAAGTTAAAAGTAAAGCCGAATTTGAACATAAGAAAAAAGAACATTAAACCTGTTAGAAGCTCGACTAAAAAATATCTCGGGGAAATCGGTGTTTTGCAATTCCTGCATTTTCCTCTAAGTAGGATATAAGAAATAAGCGGAATATTGTCGAACCATTCTATTTTCTTGTTGCACTTCGGACAATGCGACGGAGGATTAACTATCGATTCACCTTTAGGAAGTCTATAAATACAAACATTCAAGAAACTTCCTATATGCAAACCAAAAATTAAAGCGATAATTGCGTTAAACATAAAATCAACTATAGTATTAAGTTAAAAGGATTAAGTTTATTATAACTTAATTCTTATTTCTTATTGCTTGTTAATTGTCAATAATATTAGCCGTCACAAACACTAGAGTATTCAAACCTTCTTTTTCTGAGTCTATTTCTCTAAGTCCACCAATAATTATTGTTTCTCCATTATTTACACTAATAGCTGTTGAAATCTGTTGCGAAGTTATAACTGGGGGACCTATGTCTAAATCTGGTGCTTCAGAAAGAACTTGTCTTTCTCTCATATAACTTACTTGCAGATTGACAGTTGTGTGAATGATATTATCCTCAATAATTGGTTGGGCAGTAAAACTAATTCCTATATTCTTAAGAGTCTTTAGTTGGTAAAGATTATCCCCCACTTTTTCCATATAGTGAATATCTTTTATAAATCTGGTCGTCCCTTCTGTACTATCAATCGTGATTATAGTTGGTGGATAGAGTATCTTCACTTCAATTTCATTAGATTCTAATTTATTTTTTAAATTCAGAATTTCTTCCTGGCTAAGATTTTCCATCCTGTCTTCTAATCCTACTTTTCGCAATTCGCCGGATGAAACTTCCACAACCATTGCCTTTATTTTTACTTCTGAAGGCATAACTTCATCAGCATGTGCTGTAATTGTTATTACGGCGATCAGAAAAAATATAACTACTAAATTATAAACTTTCATTTTGAATTTTAATTTTTCATTTTGCCTTTTTACTTTTGAGCTTTGAATTGTTCGTATAACGCTTTCCTCATAACTTCTATCGGCGCTTTTTTGCCGGTCCAAAGCTCAAACGATAAAGCACCCTGATGCAGAAGCATACCAAGCCCGTTTATAGTCTTAATGCCTTTGTTTTTTGCCGCTTTTAGAATCTTTGTCTCTGCAGGACTATAGATAAGGTCAACTACTGCTTCAAGAGAAGAAGTTAGACAATCTTCATCTATAAGAAGCGGGTCGTCTTTTTTCATACCTATGGAAGTTGTATTTATAACAATATTCGCATCTTTAATGGTAGATTTGAGAGAATCTTTTTCAAGCGGCAAGACCTCGATTTCACTGAACATTTTTTTCAAGTCTTCGGCTTTTTTCAAAGTTCTATTTGCGACGAATAATTTGTCGGCGCCTTTTAAAATAAGTTCGCGGCTGATGCCGAAAGAAGCACCCCCCGCGCCCAAAATAAGGACTTTTTTACCCGAAACAGATATTTTATTTTCTTCGAGCGACTTAATAAATCCCTGCCCGTCCGTATTATATCCGGTGAGTTTATTGTCTTTTTTAACTATCGTATTGACCGCGCCTATAAACTGCGCTTCCGGCGATATTTCATCTAAAAAAGGAAGAACATCTTTTTTATGTGGAATCGTTAGATTTACACCCTGGATATTAAGCGGGATAAGCGATTTCACAGCGGACTGCAACAATTTGGGCTCTACTTCAAACGGAAGATATACCCAATTCAAACCAAGAGATTCGAAAACTGCATTATGCATACACGGTGAAGCAGTATGTTGCACAGGCCATCCGAACACGCCAACTATTTTTGTAGAGCCGTCTATGTTCATATTAATTTTAATATCAAAAATTAAACATTAGAAAATTATCTTCACTCCGCGGATATAAAAGGAGTCAAAAAAACATCCTATTTATATCCGAGTTGAGTTAAAAACTTTTTAATGAAATCCTGTGTTACGTTGTCCAATTTATCTTTATCAGCTAATTCTATCCACCCTCCCGCCGATGTTTCATGTCCGCCGCCGCTTCCTTTTATCCCCGATATTTTTTGGGCAAGTCTTCCCGCGTTAGCGTGTCTGTTTTGAGTGCGAATGGAAAAAATCAATCTGTTCCCCACTCCGCCCAAAGAAAGCGCCCAAGTCGCCTTATCGTAAAGCAGAAAAAAACTACAGAATTCGCTTACCAAATCAGGATTCTCCACTTTGCCGATATTTACTATGATCGCATTTTTATAAAAGTAAACATTATTCAATGCCTTCCTCAAATTTAAGAAAAATTCTTTTTCAAGCCGGGGATATTGAATTTTGCCGAGAACAAACTGGCTGATTTTTGGGAAAAGAAATTTATAATATTGTCTGTCCAGATTGTCGGTTTCTATGGATAGGCCTTGTGTTTCGGATTCTATTCCGTAAAATAAAGCCGTAGCCAAATTTTTAGGAATTTCCAAATTGTTCTTTTCCAAATATTCCGTCAAAATGGACGCTGTTGAGCCTATATCTTTTCTAACATCTATAAGAACGGTTTTTTGCTTCTTTTTCAAGGGGTGATGGTCTATGACAAGCAACGGAATAACTTGAGGCGGCAGGGAATTATTACCGACTCCCGGCTGAGTATCAACAAGTATAAATCCTTCCCTATTCGAAAATTTTACATTCGAAATATGAAAAAGTTTTATCTTAAGAAATTTCACCATCGCTTTGTTTTCGGCGCGGCCTATAAAACCGTCATAAACGATTCTCGATTTTATATTCAACAATTTCTTCAGAAGATACTGCACCGCCCAAGCCGAAGCAATGGCATCAGGGTCGGGATTATTATGAGTAAAAATAAAGACTCTTTTTTTACCTTTCAAAGCCGAAGCGATTTCGTCGATACTATACATGATTTTATCTTGGATTTTAGCACAGATTAACGGGAAGTGGAATTAAACGAAAAAGCCGTTATCTAAAATGGTTTATCTCCAATATACAATGAGTAGGACATTTTTGAACTACAGTATCCCAGTCTATTTCTTTTTCTTTCGCTTTTTGGAGATTGACACGGGAAAGATTGTTGTTTACTTCGAAAACGCCTTCGGACAATTTCTGGCATATACTACACGCAATACATCCTATATTACAAACCGCTCTAACCTGTTTGCCTGGTTCGGTATTATTGCATGCCACATAAATAAATCTTTTACCTGGAACATAGGAGCGAAGCGAAATTATATTCCGAGGACAAGCTTTTACGCACGCACCGCAGCCGATACATTTTTCCATATCAATAACAGGAGTATTATTTTCCATTTTTATCGCATCTACAGGACAAACTTTTGCACAATCTCCCAATCCCAGACATCCATATTTACAAGCCATCCCGCCCTGCATTATAAGATTTGCCGCAACACAAGTTTTAACCCCGTTATAATCCGCGCTCATTTGCCGATTTGAGGAATCGACGCCGCAATGAACAACTGCTATATCCTTATGCACTTTCTTCGAAAAATCTTTGCCCATAATAGAGGATACCGTTTTGGCAACCGCTTCACCCCCAACAATGCAAGAATCAACGCTCGCTTCACCTTTTGCTATTTTCTCCGCAGCGATTCTACATGAAGGATATCCGCAGGCACCGCAATTTAGACCCACAAGCGCCTTCTCTATCTTTTCCACTCTCGGGTCTTCTTC
>CAZNJA010000076.1:0-5489 GCA_964573245.1 uncultured bacterium | reverse complement strand
CTTTAATAAACATTAAAAACTTAAACGAAGTCATGCTTTTCAATCCGAGAAATTGTTATCAAAATTATAATGTCGCTGTCAATTTATCCGATAAAATTATTTATACATATATGGGAATACTCCAGCCAAATCTTGGCAATGCTAATTATTGCTCTGCGGGAGAACTTTCTCCGCTCTTAAACGACCCTTATTACAAGACTATCGGAGTAGGAACGAAAATATTTTTGGGAGGAGGAATCGGATATGTGGCAGGCAACGGAACGCAACATAATCCTTCGGCAAAAAGAAGTCCTAATGGAGTCCCATCGGTTCCGGCAGGGACGTTGGCTTTGATAGGCAATGTAAAGAAAATGTCCGCGCAGTGGTTAAGAGGCGTTTCCATGGTAGGATATGGAGTGAGTCTTGCCGTCGGTATCGGCATACCCATACCGATAATATCGGAAGAAATGATTAAATACACCGCCGTAAAAGATAAAGATATTCAAGTCCCAGTCGTTGATTATTCTCACGATTACCCGCAAGGGACAGGAAAGACAATAGCAACGGTAAATTACGCGCAGTTAAGTAGCGGCGAGATAAAAACAAAAGATAAATCCATCCCAACCGCTTCTTTATCGAGTTACTCAAAAGCCAAAGATATTGCCGAAACTTTGAAAAACTGGATAAAAAAGGGAGAGTTTCTACTAACAGAACCTGTTGAATTGCTCCCTTCAAGCAAGTCGGGAATAACTTGCAAACCCTTAAAAGAAAGACCAATAAAATAAACCCCGTAAGAAATGACGGTCGTCTAAACGGGGCGAACAAGGAATTAAAAAATGGAAAAGAAAAGATTAGTTCTCACCTTCCCTGCTTCGTTAGTGGGAGAGCCGATAACTTATAAACTCGTAAAAGATTACAACATCATAATAAATATTTTAAAAGCGCAAGTTACCCAGGAAGAAGAAGGCAAGTTGGTAGTCGATTTTCAGGCAAAGGAAGAAAATCTAAAAAATGCAATCACTTATTTAAAAAATATCGGTGTTACGATTCAACCGCTGAAAAAAGATGTACGCATGAATAAAAACAAATGCACTCACTGCACTGTCTGCGTTACGGTTTGTCCTACAAAAGCATTAATAGTTGATAGAAAAACGATGACCGTTCAGTTTATTCCCGAAAAATGCATAGCCTGCGAATTATGCATCCCCGCCTGTCCTTATAAGGCAATGGAAATACTTTTATAAGACCTGCATAGCAAATTTTGAGCCCTTTCCGAAATAAGCCCTATGAATTAATTTACCTCCGTCTGTTTTGCTTTGTCCCGTGAAATGTAAAACATTTTCGGGATTTAATCCCTGAAATCACTCCGTGATTTCTATGGACAAATCAAAGCGACTGAGGTCATTCACTCAAAAATTTTGAGTGGATAAAAAAATACCAGCCCCAACATTAAGTCGGGACTGGTATCTATATCTAACAATATTTGTTATTGTCATTAATTAAAGGACTGGACTCAAAACTGCAATGAGAATAATAACACCAGCAACAATAGCTACAATGATCCAAATATCTTGGTTTGTCAATTCTCCGCCACCTGCATCAGAAGCAGTAATTACATCCGAAGAATTCTGGGCTGCAGCCACGATTCCCGATGTTACTGAAAATAACATCATAGCTACAAGAAGTACGCTCAAAAGTTTAAATTTCACTTACAATCACCCCCTTTCTTCTTAACAAAAAATATCCTACTATTTTTATCTATGCAAGTCAATATAATTCGCTTCTTTCATTTGGGAAAATACTAAATTGCAAGGATTAAGTTTTTTTCTTAATTTTTTTAATCCTTTTATAAACTTAATTAAAACCTTGCCATAAACTTTATTCCAGCCTCTGTGGTATTATTAGCAGGTTCCCACCCTTCGCCAATAGTTATTCCATTCTGTTTTAAATCTTCTACTTCTGATTTTTCGATATTCCAGTATCTTATGAACGGTTCTATTATAAAATCCACCGTTTCGCCTATTCTTTGAATCTCAATAGAAGCTCTTAGTCCATAGCCGTTGTTTTGTCTATTTTCCATATCATCAAGTTCACCTATACCGAAACCTAAACCACTTAAATCTAAAACACCTAAATCACTCCAATGAGTTTTCTGCACTCCATACCAGAAAAGGTCGTATTCTGCTTTGAGCCCCACCGTCCAACTGTTCTGTAAATCAGTAATCGTTTGTATACCTATCGGGCTATAGAGATAATTTGCTTCCCTTCCATAACCAGCTGGGTCAGAAGATAAATCATCATTCAAATAGCGGTATGCTAAACCAGCATATGGCGTAATAGTTGTTACATCCGAGAAAGCAAAATCTTTACCCGCTACTCCTCTAAGTTCCCATGTGTAATCATCTATGTTATCCACGGTATATGATGTCCCATCTGAGAGCTCGCCATCATAATCCACTTGTCCCCAAGCACATCTGGCTTCTATTCCTATCATAAGGTTGTCTCTATTGTAAGGGTCTTTATGGTAGGTATAAGCACCTGCTAATCCGTACATTATTCCATTCCACTCTACATCGGGGTCTGGTTCACTATAGTGAAAGTTGTATATCTCTGCTCCAACATCAAATGCATGTTCTTGTATTGAAGATTCTTGAGCCATCAGAGAAGCAGAACACACTATCAAAAACCCAATCATAAGTATTAGGTTCCGCATTTCAACCTCCTTTTTATTTTGAAAATATCCTACTATTTTCAATTATAGAAGTCAATAATCTGTAAAAGTTTTATTCTATTTCAGCACCTCCTTCTGTGAGCCGAATTACAACTGTCTGTTGTGGTTGAGCACCAATATAAGCATATCCTATATCAGCTATGCCTGACCTTGTTCCACCTGAACGTAGCGAGAGCTTAATTTCAGAATTCTTAGGAGCTTTAATATTGAAAATGGTTTCCCCCCATTCTAATCCATTGCAAAATGTCCCCGCTGAAATATACCTACCATCTTCTCTCTTAATCTGCATAGTTCCATACAGATTTACTCTGTTATTTGAAAAGGGACCTAATAGAAGAAACATCGCTGCAGCACCAGCACCAAGCGTAGAGGAAGCTTGAACGAAACTCCTTTCTAGTAATATTTCTATTCTCACATCTACGACGTCCTCTGGCAAGACGTTTCTCAGAGTACTCTGCCGCAAAGGTGTAATTCCACATCCACTGGAAAGTAGAGCTAAAATCAAAACACACGTGACAAGAGCATTTTTAAACCTGTACCCTCCTTTTCCTTTCTTTATATTTCTGAATCTTTGCGCTTATTTATTAATTTCCTCTGCCACAACATTATAATGTTCTTTTATAAACCCTACGTCAGGACTTAATTGTTGGGCTTTTTCAAGGTTTTGCAACGCTTCTTTTAACATCCCCTTTTTATAATATGCCCAACCGAGTGTATCATAAGCAAAACCGCTATTGTTATTCGCTTCCACAGCCAACTCTCCGTAACGAATCGCTTCGTCATAATTTTGTTCCTGAATATACGCATAAGAGATACAATAATAAAAAGTTACTTCTTCGGGGGATATTTCGATAGATTTTTTCCACTGGATTACTGCTTCTTTTATCCTGCCGCGTTTATAAAGGGCAGTAGCGATATTATGATGTGTAACAGCATCTTCTTTAATTTCGAGTTTATCAAGAATACTTTTTTTATCCTCGGGCAATATCACCAACGCCCAATCTTTTTTGTTGAGTTCTTCACCAAAAGCCCAAAGTTCAGAAAAAACGTTATAACTTATTGAAAGTTTTTCTCCAAACCAAGGATCATTGACAATCATTAAATTTTGGATATCGTCATAACCAACTACAACCCTATAGTGCCCCTTATTTACTATTTTACTTACCACTCGCTGAAGAACAATGACAGGGATGCCTTCTTTGATAAAACTTTTCAGCTTTTTAATATTGCCGTTAAACGAACAAACGTAAAAATTTTTATTATAAGGATAAAAAATCATTTCCGAATTATTTGTAATTTCGGCATTTGAATCAAATATGTCGGAAACTATTTCTTCTTGAGTAAAAACTTTGTCTTCATCCCAATAATTCAAAACCATAGACAAAACTGCAGGACCGCAGTGATTGCGTTGGCTTTGTTTATAGAAAGGAACATCGCTTATCAGATGTCCTTCAACAGGACTGCCTTTATATTTTTCAAGAAATATCCTCCGTTCAACCGGTTCTTCGTTTGGGTCTCTTGTTGTTTTCATTTTTGCATGCAAAGGAATTAAGAACAGAAACATTAATGCGCAAAACACTATCGCAAAAAGACAATACCGTAGAAACACAAATTTTAATTTCATTGCTCTATTTTTAGGATTTTTATTTCGCTAATATCTTGCCGATGTCCTCTTGTCCTGTGATATCTTTTCCTCTTTTTGAATTTAAAAACCACTACTTTATTACCTTTGTATTTTTTCAGCACTTCGCCGGTTACCTTTGCCCCTTTTACAAAAGGATTGCCAAACTTCATATTATCTAGTCCAACCGCCAATACTTTGGTTATTTCAATGCTTCCTCCAACATCTGCTTCCAAATCCTTTTCCACCGTGATAGTGTCTGCTTCTTTCACTATATACTGTTTTCCTGCTATTTTAATGATAGCTTTCATAAAATCAAACCTCCTTTTTATCCTGCCGGGACCTTCCTAGGGATTCACTTTACATATTTCAAGAATTATACCTAATGTCTTCTCTACTTAAAGTTGCATCTTCATCCAGAACAAGTCTTTTTCTAGAGCTCCTTTCTAATACGCGGTCTCTTTTGCGTTCTTTTAGATATCTGCAAATTTCGGGATTCAATCGCACTTTCAATATTTTCTCCTCCGTGTCCTTAAGAATTTTCTTTATCTCTTTTTCTTTATCAATTGCCACGGTTATTATAGATTTTACAACACCTGAACCTTGGCAAACAGGACAAGTCTCGCATAAAATTTGCGCAAGCGAAGGATTTATTCTTTCCCTTGTCATTTCTATAAGTCCGAAAGATGAGACCGTGTTGATTTTCGTTACAGCTCTATCATCTCTAAAAGCGTTTCTTAAACTGCTAGTGAGTTTTCTTCTATTTCTTGCGCTTCTCATATCTATAAAATCAATTATTATAATTCCGCCTAAATTCCTTAAAATCACCTGTCGCGCTATTTCTTTTGCCGCTTCCAGATTTGTTCTAAGAGCCGTATCTTCCAAACCGCCCGCCGCTGTAAATTTCCCACTGTTTACGTCTATGGAAACCAATGCTTCGGTTTCTTCTATTGCAAGCGAGCCGCCACTTGGAAGGTAAACTTTACTCCGAAGTGCTTTTTGTATTTCTTCTTCAACTCCGTATCTTTTGAAAAGGTTTGGTCCAGAGTCATAAAATTCCAAAAAAGACAAAGATCCATAAGAATATCTTTTGAAAAATCTTTTTAACTGAATAAACTTTCTCAAATTGTCCACAATTAATTTATCTTTCTCCGGTTT
>CAZNJA010000075.1:0-5570 GCA_964573245.1 uncultured bacterium | reverse complement strand
AGTATGTTCCGGGAGTGTCCTCAAACTCTATTTTTGTTCCATCAAATACTTTTTTGGCTTTGGTAATCTCTACGGTAGTCCCGGGATAGTTGGACGCTATAACTTTAGGACCAACTAATGCATTGAGTAATGAAGATTTTCCTACATTTGGTTGTCCAATTAAAAGTATTTTTAAGTTTCTCATATTTTCAACACCCTAATTTCTTTTGCTGTATTATTGTCCAAAGCAAACTTTTTATTTTTTACTTTAACAATAACACGAGCCGGAGTCATATCCAATAGTCTTATTTTTTCTCCGGGTAATATTCCCATACTGATTATTCTTTCAAATAATCCAGTATCAAAAGTAGTATCAGTGATCAAGCCTTCTTTGTGCTTGAATTCTGTTAAAGGAATGCCTTCCTTTTTGAATGTAGATAATTTTTTTATATTATCGATAACTTCCATGGAAACATAATGTTCAAGGATACTAGCTATCTCATATGCTTCTTTCTTGCTTCTTATTTTCCTAAAATAGCCTTCAAGAATGCGATGTTTTTTAATAATATTTTCCGCTCGCCCTATTCCTTCTTCCGTCAAAGAAATTAAATTTTTCTTAACTCGTATTAAACATTCTTTTTCTAGTTCCTTAACTGCTTCAGATATAAAAGAACGGGAAACTCTGATCTCTGGTTCTATAAGTAATAGTGAAACTTCTCTGTTTTTTTCTTTTAATACTTCTAAAATATCCTCTTTTACTATCCTTAAAACTTCAGATCCTTTTTCCATAATATATTATTTATCATTGCTATAGAATTTTTTTAGCCTCCAGCAATCTTACATAATCCTTGAAGAAGAAAAATTCTTTAAACTCACCAAAATTATGATTTGCCAGTATACTTTTCCAATCTCGCTTGATGAAATCAAAAGCATAAGGGCATTCTATAAGTTTAAAAGGTGCTTTAAAATAAAAAGGCGTTTCATTATAAGAAAATTTATTATAATCCAAAATAAAAAAGCTACCATTACTCTTTAACACTTCAAAGACATTGTTTATAATCCCTTCTCTGACATTCTGTGGAAATCCGTGGAGCACAAAAGAAACGAAAACCTTATCAAATTTTTCTCTGAAAGGCAAAGATTGGTCAATCCTTGCATGGATAATTTCAGCATTAGGAAAATTGGCGCACTTTTTCCTAAATTGGGAAATCATCTCTTCAGATATATCAATTCCAATTAATTTTCCTTCTTTTGAAAGCTCTTTCATCATTAGACAAGCATTTCTACCAGTGCCTGAACCCAAATCCAGAATCTTGTCAGAAGGTTCAATTTTCATTAATTTAATAGCTTTTTCTATGAATGAAGAGTATTTTCCAAAAGTTATAATATTCATCAATGCATTGTAATATCTTGCAGTAAACCCTTTAACTTCAACTTTTGATTTAGGATAATAATTGCTCATATAATTTCATCTCATTCGTCATTCAGAGTTAGTTTTCCCATCTATTTTTTTATTTCTTCCTCATATTCAGGGAAATAACTTTTAATAACTTTCAAATTGAATTTTGAAAGAATCGATTTGTTCGATTCTCGTTCCAATAAAAATTCAAAAGATTTTTTTATCAATTCTTCTTTTGTCATTTTACCTCCGGTTAATGTTTTATAATAATCATTATCCAGAGTTACAGTATGTTCTGTTTGGGAGCCTTCCTCATCTACAATTACCATAAACTCTTCTTCATTTTTCTTTTTTACCCCGTTAGAGATAGGTTCCCTTTGGCGACCGTCAGACGCCTTCGGCGTCTTATCTCTAACGAGGTTTACATATTACCTTTCCAATTTTCCTGCTCCTTTTCTAAAAATGCTTCACGCTCTTGCTGATTCATTATCGTTTCCTTTACTTCAAATTCTGCACCCAACTTGGCAATTGGCTCTCTTACACTATTTACAATTTCATCTTTAATGGGAATATTGGGAACAGGGAATGCCATAGTCACCACAACTTTATCACCTCTGACTGTTATATCCTTAACTATTCCTAAATCAACCAAGGTACAGTTGATAGCAGGATGCTTCACTTCTGCTACTGCCTTATGAACACCTTGTTCAGAAATATTTTCAGCCATTAATTTATTCCTCCTTTGTCTTAAAATCAAATATATTCAATTTAACTCATGGCATAAAATTTTTAATGCGCCTTATCCTGTATCCCTTCTATTATAAAATTTTATCAGGTCTTGATAGTCTTAAGATAATCTCTTACGGAAACAGCTGCAATAGTTGCTTCTCCGCAGGCAATATCTATTTGACGGACTTTTTTTGAACGCACATCTCCCACTGCATATATGCCGTCGGTTTTTGTCTTCATATCATCATCTGTCTTGATGTAACCTGTTTTGTCCGTATCAACAAAGCCCTCTAAAAACTTAGAATTAGGCAAGAACCCTACATAAACAAATACCCCTGAAACGTTAATTTCTTTTTCTTTGTTAGTTTGGCGGTCTTGCACAGTGATAGAACGAACAGTATCTTCTCCATTTATTGAGTTCAATTTATGATTTAATAGAAAACTTGCCTTACTATTTTTTTGTAATCTTTCTTGCAATATCTTTTCAGCATTCATAAAAGGCAAAAATTCTACAAAAGTTACACTTTTTACATATTTAAGAAGCGCTTCTCCCTCTTGCAATCCGGAATTTCCACACCCTATAACAGCTACATCCTTATCTCTATAAAGAGGGCCATCGCAGGTTGCGCAGTAAGATACTCCTCTGCCCTTAAATTTCTCTTCACCGGGCACTCCTAATTTTTTAGGTATGCTGCCGGAGGCCACCATAAGCACGTAAGTCAAGTAACTTTCTTTTGTTGTCTGAACTCTTATTTTTCCTTCAGAAATATCTATCTTTTCAACTTTATCCAACTCGGATATTTGTGTCCCAAAACGTTGAGCCTGTTTTTTAAACTCGCTCATTAACTCCATTCCGTTTAGACCTTCGGAGAAACCGGGATAATTCTCTATCAAATCAGTGCTAGCCGGCAAGCCTCCACAGATACCTTTTTCCAGCAAGAGCGCATTAAACATCTCCCGTGAAGTATATATTGCTGCAGTTAATCCTGCAGGTCCTCCTCCTATAATAATCACATCATGAGTATTATTATCCATCTTTCTCCCTCTCCTTTCCGCTCTTGTTTTTTTATTTCTTCCAGTATTTAACTTTACTCTCCTTAGTCCTTAAATACTTCGTCCAATATATCTGTTATCTGTTTTTCACTTTGAATACTGCTTGTTGCCTTAACGACTCTGCCATTTTTGAAATAAACAGTAAAAGGTAACCCTATAAAGTGAGCGCATTCCGGCAAATCCCTGATAAAAGAAGCGGCTGGAATATCAAAATCCATATCTCTGGACTGAACATGCGGATATTTCGACTTCAATTTCTGCATGATAGCAAAAACGGGAGTACACATAGGCCCCATTCTTCCACAACAGACTGCGACTTTTTCGTTGTTCTCAATCAACTCTTTAAGTTGTTCTTCTGTTTCGATATGCTCTAAATTAGTTTGAAGCATTTATCACATCTCTTTTCTCCCACATTTTTCCAGAGAGTTAGTGTGTTCCTATAATTTTATCTATTCCCTGGGTAGCTATTTTGGCGTCAGCGATAGCAGTTACTGCGTCTAAATTTATGTTGACAATATCGCCGCCGGCAAAAACTTTTGCAATTGTGGTCTGCCCGTTCTCGTCAACCTTAACTTTCCTCCTTTCAGTAAACTCAAGTTTCTTAAAAAGCTCTTTAGGTATAAATGAAAAATCAGATGCCTGGCCTATTGCTTCAATTATCATATGCCCTTCCAAAAGCATCTCTTTGTCTTCATAAAAAGTGGGGGTGAATCTACCCTGTTCATCAAACACTGATTTCACCTTCACACACAGAAGGCCTTTTACGTTTCCTCGTTTATCTAAGACAACTTCTTTCGGCCCCCAAGCAGGATTGAATTGTATTCCTTCTTCCTTTGCCTCTTCAATCTCATCTTTTTTTGCCGGCATTATATCCCAATCTTCTAAAGAAACTGTCTTCGTTATAACTTCTTGATTGGGATATTGGATATGTTGTAAACGTAGTGCCTCTCTTGCTACGTCCATGGCTACATTGCCTCCGCCTATTACAATGATTTCTTTGCCTACTTTAACCTGCTTTCCAATCTTGTTTTCTTTTAAAAAGTTAAGCGCCAAAAGGCATTTATCAGCATTTTTTACTCTGGTTGAACGGCTTATGATAGTCCCTATCCCCAGATAAACCGCATGGTAATTTTTCACAATATCCTCGAATAGTACGTCTTTGCCCACCGTAGTATTAAATTTGAATTCTACTCCCAAAGAAGCGATATAATTTACGTCTTTGTCTATTGCTTCTATAGGTAATCTATAAAGCGGGGGACCTATTCTCATCATTCCTCCTCCGCCTGGTAAGGAATCAAATACTGTAACCTCATACCCTTTAAGCCTCAAAAAATAGGCAACCGACAATCCTCCCGGGCCTGCGCCAATAACAGCAATCTTTTTGTTAGTAGGTTTAGATGGTTTAAGTTCTAAAGCGCTCTTATAATCCTCAATGACATCGGCGACATATCTCTTTAGCCACCTTATTGCTACTGCTTCTCCTCTTATACTTAAGGAACAGGCATCTTCGCAGTGTTTCATGCATGTCCTTCCGCAGATGGAAGGAATGGGATTATCTTCAAATATTTTTTTTAGAGACTCTTGTGGTTTATCTTCATAGATTGCCCGAATATAGTCGGAAATCTTTAAATGTGCCGGGCAGGCCTCCTCACATAATTTACATTCAAGACATCTTGAAGCCTCCTTTTTTGCTTCCTCTTTGCTGTAACCTATAACCTGCTCTATAAAGGAAAGGTTTCTTTCTTCAGGTTTAACCTGAGGCATAGGTATTTGTTCTGGTTCAAATAAGGAATATTTGAGATCGGATGTAAATCCTTCATAATCTTTCTTGCGATGAGTCAGGCTTGCCTTTAAAACTGAATACTCCTCTTTTGGCAGAAAATTTTCTTTATCTGTTTTTTCATCTTTAGGGATAAATTTAAAAGTATTTGTATCAAAGTGAATATGAAGATAATCTCTTGACAAGCTCAAAGAGCCAGGAGGACAAATATCTACACAGAGACCGCAAAAACAGCATCTACCGTAGTCAACCTTAGGACGTTCATTCTTTATGCCTTCCATTGGTTTGGATTTCAATTCAGGTATCTTGACCATTTCAATTGCTTTATTAGGACATATATCAGCGCAGTTTCCGCAACCTGTGCATTTATTCCAATCGTTTAAGTGAAAACCCCTGTATCTTAAAGCTGGTTCTTTGGGTTCAAAAGGATACTTTAATGTTTTTGGCTTCTTAAAAAGATACTTAATCGCCTTAAATGGACCTAAAAAACTTCCCTTCTTGTTTCTGTCCTCTGTCTTTTGTTTTCTGTCTTCTGTCTTTTTCATCTGTCAATCTCCGGAGCAACTACATATAGGCTTATCATGATATTGCCCACATCAGCAATGCTGGCATTCTTTAACAGTTTCTCTA
>CAZNJA010000074.1:0-5642 GCA_964573245.1 uncultured bacterium | reverse complement strand
TCGCCACTTCATTAACTGTATCAATTTTTACTGCCTTTGGTGCTATACCAATATATTGGCATAGAGGAGATATAATTTGGTTACCAGCATTGTATGTTTTAATTGGGTCGATGATAGGAGTAAGGATAGGAAGTAAAGTTTCACTACAAACAAGACCATTTTGGTTAGAAATTGGGCTTACAATACTTATTGTAGCTCTTGCTTTTGGTGTGATTTATAAAGTGTTGCAATAGAAAACGGGGAACTTTACAAAGAAGGTAAAAAGTATTTCTTGAAAAGAAAAAAATTGTTATGTTGGTCGGTCCTGGCTTTGAGGATTTAGAATTTTGGGTGGTTTACATGAAGATGCTCGATGAAGGAGGCAAGAAATGTTTCAGGTAGATAAAGAAAAATGCGTAGGGTGTGGTGATTGTGTTGAAGCCTGCCCAGCTCAGGCAATATCAATAGTTGTTGGTAAGGCTAAGATTAATGCTGATAAGTGTGTAGATTGTGGAAGATGTGTTCAGGTTTGCCCGGAAGGGGCAATTTATTCTGATATAGAATCTCAGCAAAGCTTTTCTCCGAATCAAGGACAAATGTTTCATGGTTCCGGTTTTGGTGTGGGCCGCGGGATGGGCAGAGGTTTAGGCAGAGGAATGGGTCGCGGTTTAGGGAAAGGCCCGCGTGATGGGAGAGGTGGCGGAAGAGGTGGTGGAGGCAAAAGAAGATAAAAACATAGGAAAAGATATGACTGGTTTATTCATTTACATTTTGATTGGTTCTATTGCGGGTATGGTGATGGGCACTATTGGTATTGGCGGTGGTGCAATAATAATTGTTTCATTGCTTTATGTAGCTCATTTTTCTCAAAAATTAGCTCAAGGCACTACTTTATTAATAGTGGCGGCCCCTGTTAGTTTATTGGCTGCTTATAATTATTATAGAAAGGGTTTTGTTAATTTAAAAGCTGCAATTATCATAGCTATATGTTTTTTGATTTTTAGTTTCATAGGCTCGCAGCTTGCTGTGGTACTGCCCAAAGAAATATTAAAAAGAATACTGGGAATTGGATTAATCCTGTTAGGTTTAAAAATAGTATTCTTTTAACAACGGTTATAACGGACATTTATGCCTTATCCTAAATCTGGGGTTGTAATAATTCAAGATTTCCTTTAGTCCATAAGAAAGGCATTGTGATGTTAAAAGGACTTGAAAATTTGAATAAAGAAATTAAGGAATGCAAAAAATGCAGATTATCGGAAACACGGAATAATGCGCTTTGTGGCGAAGGGAATTTAAATGCGAAATTGATGCTCGTCGCTCAAGCACCCGGAGAAAATGAAGATAGGGAAGGGAAAATGTTTATCGGACCCTCAGGGAAGAAATTAGATGAATTATTAGAAAACTCAAGAGTCTCAAAGGACGAAATATATATGACCAATCTTATTAAATGTATGCTTCCGAAATACAGAAAGCCCAAACAGGATGAAATAGAAATTTGTAGCCATTATTTAGATAAAGAGATAGAAATTATAAATCCAGATACAATATTTCCGTTGGGTTATTATTCTACAAAATATCTCTTTGAAAAATATGGACTGCGAATACCCAATCCTAAGGCTCAATTTCCCGGAGTCTACGGGAGAATTTTCTTAGCTTATGATAAGAAAATAGTTCCTTTACAGCATCCTGCGGCTTTACTCTACGATAATTCCAAGGAAGAGGAGATGATAAAAAATTATAAAAAACTGCGAACATTAACGATTGACTGTAAGTGGTTTCCAGTCTGCCCGATGAAGTATTTCTATGAAGAAGGAAAATTGGATAGAAAATGGATTGAAATTTATTGTAAAGGCGACTGGGAAAGTTGTGTAAGATATCATATGGAAGAGAATGGGCAGCCACATGCTGACTGGATGCTGCCAGATGGCACCATAGATGAGAGATTAAGAAAATGAGAGATTATATATATAAAGCAGTTGTTATGTGGTGGGAACCGGCAAAATGAGGGAACAAAAAATTAAAATCTTTGAAGGTATTACCAGAAACATATTTGTATTGGGATTAGTAAGTTTATTTACCGACCTTTCGAGCCAGATGGTCTTTCCATTAATTCCTTTATTTTTAACTACTGTCTTAGGTGCTGGTGCTTATGCAGTGGGTATTGTGGAAGGCGCTGCAGAAACAACCGCTTCTTTATTGAAAGTTGTTTCCGGTTATTGGTCTGATAAAATAAAAAAAAGAAAACCTTTTATTCTATTTGGTTATTCTCTATCTTCTCTTACAAAACCATTGTTTGCTATTGCTAATGTCTGGTCTTTTGTTCTTTTTGTCAGAGTGATAGAGAGAATTGGCAAGGGCTTAAGGACTGCGCCAAGGGACGCACTTGTGGCTGAATCCTGCGATGAAAGTGTTAGAGGGAAAGCTTATGGATTTCACAGGGCTATGGACGGCATTGGTTCAGTTTTAGGAGCGCTTCTTGCTTTCTTACTTCTTCCGATTTTAGGATATAGAAATATTTTTTTATTTGCTTTTATACCTGGAATAATTGCAGTATTTGTCATTTTGTTCATCAAGGAGAAAAAAGGGCATGAGAAAGAAGAACCACAAGAAAAACCTATTAAGTTAAGTTTCAAGGAATTGCCTGAGAATTTAAGATTATTTATTATTGTTTCTTCAGTATTTGCCTTAGGCCATTTTGGATATGCCTTTCTCTTGTTAAGGGCGAAGAATATAGGATTGGCTGATAATATGGCAATCCTTCTCTATGTTCTATTTTATATCGTTTATACTATTTGCGTAATACCAGCAGGAATATTATCAGATAAGATTGGAAGAAAACCTATCTTAATTGCAGGCTATTTAGTATTTGCGATAACTTCTTTTGGATTGATATTTACTTCAAGTATTTATAGCATTCTATTATTTTTTATTATTTATGGAATATTCTATGCAATGATTGACGGTGTTCAAAGAGCCTTTGTAGTAGATTTAGCGCCAAAACATCTAAAAGCAACAGCTTTAGGAACATTCCATACAGCAATAGGGTTAGTAGCACTTCCGGGTGGATTCATTGCCGGCTTGCTATGGGATAAAATAAAGCCGGAAGCAACCTTTTTGTACGGTTTTATATTGGCAATAATTTCAATTATCCTATTCATGTTTGTAAAGAACAAAGCAAAGATTATGAAATTATCCTAAATCAAAAGTTGAGGTTAAAGAATTATTCGGATTTTAAGGAGGCTAAAAACAAATGATTATTGAAAAATTAGATTATGAGAAGGACTTGCTCTCAGAAATAGAAAGAGTCTGTAAGAAAAAAATATTAAAGCCGGTTGGTTTAATTTAATTGGAGCATTGAAGAATGTTACCTATGGGTTCTATGACCAGAAGTTGAAGGGATATAAAGAAATTTTATATGAAAATCCCTGTGAAATTACTTCCTGTATTGGAAATGTTTCCATCCTTGAGGGGATAATTCTTATTCATGCTCATATAAATTTTGCTGATGAAAAAGGAAATGTAAGAGGAGGACATCTTTATAAAGGAAAAATCTTTGCTGCTGAGGTTGTAATTTTCCCATATGAAAAAATCTTAAAAAGAAAATTTGATAGAATGGCTGGTTTAAAACTATGGAATCCGAAAATTGGGGTGAGATTGTGAATGAGATAAAATATAAGGCAATTGGGGTTATCCATTCCCCATTTAAAGAACCTAAAGGAACACCTATTCAGCCCCGGGCTGCTAAGGGAATCAATGGAACAGTTGAAGTGTTTTCGGAATATGCTGAAGGTTTAAAAGACCTTGAGGGATTTTCTCATATTATTTTGGTGTATCATTTTCATTTATCTAAGAAGTCAACCTTAAAAGTAAAACCATATATGGATAATGAACGACATGGAGTCTTTGCCATGCGGGGTCCCAGTAGACCAAACCCCGTCGGCATTTCTGCTGTCCGTCTTTTAAGAATTGAAGAGAATATGCTCCATATTCAAGATGTAGATATTATAGATGGGACTCCTCTTTTGGATATTAAACCCTATGTTCCGGAATTTGACACAAGAAAAGTAAGCAAAATAGGATGGCTTGAGAAAAATGTGCATAAACTTCCAAAATCAAAAGATGACGGAAGATTCATAAAGTGATTTACAAAACTTCCAATTAATAAAAATGAAAGGAGTAGCAGATGGTTACCTTTGACGATTTCAAAAAATTAGAAATTAGAATCGGGAAGATTACCTCAGTCGAAAGAATAGAAGGTGCGGATAAACTCCTTAAACTTGAGGTTGACCTTGGAGAAGCAAAAAGGCAATTGGTAGCAGGAATTGCTCAATATTACAAACCCGAGGAGTTAATAAATAAAGAAATACCTGTTTTAGTAAATCTTGAGATGAGAAAAATAAGGGGTATTGAAAGCCAGGGTATGTTACTGGCTGCTGTAGAAGGAGAAAGACCTGTTTTATTACATCCTGATAGAGAAGTTCCTCTGGGAAGTATAATAAAATAGGGGAAATTTAAGGAATTCTATTGTTTGGATAAATTCTTAAGCAAAAATTACCAAAGTGTCGTAGAGATGAAAAGTCAGTAAACTTACATCAGGAGAGTTGAAATGCCAATTATGGAAATAAGTATTCTCCCACTGGGAACAAAAAGCGCTTCAGTCAGCAAATATGTTAAAGATGCTCTGGATGTTTTAAGGGAAAACAGCAATATTCAGTATCAGGTAACTGCTATGGGAACAATTATTGAAGCTGGTTCTGTGAAGACATTGCTGAACATAGCAAAAGAAATGCACAAATCTGTTTTGAAAGACGCTTCCAGAGTTGTTACTATTATAAAAATAGATGACCGCAAAGATAAGAAATTAACTATACAGGGAAAGTTACAATCAGTTTGCAGGGGGGGGATAAAGAGATGAAGGAAATGCATAAGCATTATCACGGAGATCTAAAAAGGCTGGAGGCTGGTTTGCCGTATTTACTCAAGCACAATCAGGAACATATAAAAGACCTGAAGAAATGGATACAAAGGGCAAGAGAAGCTCATCAAGATAAGGTAGCTGATGTTTTAGAGAAAGTGCTGGAGCTTTCCCTGCAAATAACCGTATATTTTGAGACAGCGTTGAGTAAATTGAAATATAGTGAGCCCCATTAGAAATTACTTTCTAATGGAGTGAATAGTAAAAAATATTCACGAAATGTAAAAAATTCAGGGGTTTTTAAAATGCAATCAGAAATGGAAAACTTGGTTAAGGAATTCTTAAAACAGAAAAGCTTTGCTGTTGTGGGTTCGTTCAGAAATGAAACTAAATACGCCTATAAAATATTTAAGAATTTGATGAAAATGGGTCATAAGGTTTTCCCTGTTAATCCGAATATCAGCGAAGTCGAAGGCAGAGCTTGTTATAAAACAATAAGCGATATCCCATATAGCGTAGATGTTGTTGATATAGTCACTCCGCCATCGGTAACTGAAGGTATCTTAAAAAAATGTTTACAAAAAGGTATAAAAAAAGCTTGGCTTCAGCCCGGAGCAGAAAGTCAAGCCGCCATCAAATTTTGTCATGATAACAATATAAAGGTGATTTATGGTATTTGTGTAATGTTGGAGGGGATAAAAAAACAAGACGAAAAGGGAGTAATGAAAGATGAGCAATAATACTT
>CAZNJA010000073.1:0-5670 GCA_964573245.1 uncultured bacterium | reverse complement strand
GAATAGTAAGATTAAAAACAGGAGAGAAAAAATGTCGAACCAAAGAGATGAATTCGCAAGCAAAAAAGTAGCAAAGATGAGCTTGGAGGAAAAAGTAGGACAGGTTCTAACTTTTACCTGGCGCGGCGCCGTACTAACTCCGAGCGGAATCGAGCAAATAACAAAATTATATGCAGGCGGCCTTTGTTTGGAGCCGTACACGCTTGAGACATGCAAAAACCTTTACTGGGGAAATTCTCAGGTAGACCAAACCTTTGAAAAACCAGCGGATTATTTTGATATAGCGCATACCTACTACGATGACCACAACCACGGCGTTAGCGTAACTCCGGAAGAATTGACCGAAGCTTTGAACGGATTACAAAAACTTGCTATGGAAAGACCTTCGGGAATACCTCTTCATATAACAATTGACTTTGAAGGCGATTTCAAAAACGACTACACATCCGGCGGAATAAGACAGTTTCCGTCTCCTATGGGTTTAGCCGCAATCGGAGACCTTGACCTAACTTATAAAGTGGGACTGACCGTTGCCAAGCAATTGTCTGTAATGGGTGTTACTCAAATGTATTCTCCCGTGTGCGGTGTCAACACTAACCCCAGAAATCCGGAAATCGGCATCAGAGCTTTCAGCGATGACCCGAAAATCTGCGCGGAACAGGCTGTTGCTTTTATAAAAGGCCTTCAGGACGGAGGAATAGCCGCATCCGCAAAACATTTCCCCGGAAGAGGGGCTTCCAACACCGACGCTCATGATATCTTGGAAGTATTAGACCTCAGCAAAGAAAGAATACAGGAAGTAGAATTGGTTCCTTTCAGGGCGGCAATAGAAGCAGGAGTAAAAGCCATCATGACAGGACACTCCATCTATCCTACATATGACGACAAATATCCTACAACTTTATCAGAAAAACTCCTTACCGGACTGCTAAGAAAAGAATTAGGGTTTGACGGCGTCATCGTCTCCGATGCTATTGGCATGGCTGCTATTCTTAAAAAATGGCCCCTTCCGATTGCATGCGCGATGGCAATAAAAGCAGGAGTCGATACCATACTCCTGAAAGCCGACGATGAATCAAGAACGCAGTGTTTCTTCGGAATCAAAAGAGCTGTTGAAAACGGAGACCTTTCCGAAGAAAGACTTAATGACGCTGTAAGACGCCTATTGAACATGAAGTATGACCAGGGGCTATTCGAAAAAGTAGGAAAAATGGACCCCGAAAAAACACGCGCCATAGTAAAAAGCAAAGAAGTCATAGATTTTTCATGGGACGTTGCCAAAAAAGCGTTGATGATAATCCGCGACGACAAAAACTTACTGCCTCTTAAAAAAGAGCAGAAAATACTTGTTGTGGAACAATGTATCCCTTATGAATTCCTGGGCAAAGATATGTACAGCCATCCGCATATGTTCGCCGAAGCAATGACAAAACACTCCGCAAATCTCATATTGGATGATACCGGTTTTCACGCAAACGACGAAGACGTGGCAGAAGCTCTGGAACTTGCAAAAAAGGCAGATTTGGTTGTAATGACCAACTATTATGCAAGAATAGAAAAAGAAGGAAACAACCAACACCTTGTAAAGAAATTGAAAGAAGCAGGGCATACAGTTGTAGTTATGACCAACCATCCTTACATTGAAGGCGTTACAAAAGAAGCTGACGCAGTAGTCTGCAACTGGAGCGGCTCACCGGACTCCATAAGAGTCTCGGCCGACCTGCTCTTTGGCAAAATCAAACCTTCGCCGACAACTAAAATGCCTGTGAGCAACAACAAGGCGTAACTTGTAATAACTCAAAAACCAAAGGCCCGTTAAAAACGGTTTTCGGTTCTCGGTTATCGGGGAAAAAAGATAAAACTCTTTCCGAACACCGCAAAGCGAATATCGACAACCTTTTCTTAATTTGTCTTTGGTCTTCCTTTAATATAAACTAAGAAAGTCATGGGTTTAAAAAACGATATATTCAAAATTTCGGGGAAACGAATATCGGATATTTATGTAAGGAACAAAATGGGAGTCCATTTTCAGGGGATGTCAAAAACGATGGATTTTCCGCAGACGATTTTCCTTCAGGGCGCTCCAACTTGTTCTGTCGGCATATCACCCGAAGGTTTTTACAACCGGATAAATGATGCGGGACGCCTGGTTTACATAAATCAAAAAGCAATGCAGCTTGCTTCGGTCCCGTTTATCCGCATTCCTGCTTCCAAATCGCAAAAACGAAAAGTAAAAGTCGAACCCGGCAAGGACCGCGATTATAAAACCGTTATGCTTACCACAAGAAAGCCCGGCATAATGGAAAGCCACGATGATATTCCGGTTTCCGGAACTTATTATCACAGCCCCGTATCTGAAAGGCAAGTTTCTATTTCAATAGCCGCACCTTTCGCGGAAATGACATATAAATTAGAGAAAATAAGAGCAGTAAGAAGATTCCTCTCCCCTTTCCTATCCGGAGATACCCAAGCGCTTATGCCCATAGGCGTGGAAGAATACGAAATAACCAATACTTCGAATACAGCCCAGCAGATTAATTTAGTAATACCAAGGCCATCTCTTGCAAATTTGCAACAGAAGAAATATCGGCCTATCGACCAGGACAGCGCTTATATATGCACGATGCCGTTAAAAGGCTATGGACATGAATCGTTTAATTCTTCCGGCATAAAAGGTGTGATAATGGGCAGCACGGAAAGCCTCGAAAGAATGGTTATAGCCGTACCTGAAACAAAAAACATAAAGATAGATACACAACCTCATTTCAGATTGAACAGTTTGAAACAAGATTTAATGTTAAATCCCGATGGAAGTTTCTATTCAAAACTCGGCCCTGCCGCAAATAACGATTACGGTGCAGCCATCAGCATTACCTTCACGCTTAAACCCAAGGCAATGATAAAAATTCCCGTTGCAATTGTTTTTGACTTCCCGAAACAATGGTATTGTGACGGAGCAACTTTCGAGCGCAAATATGTGAAAAGTTTCAAGGACGAGAAAAAAAGAGCCGTGGATATGACAAGAATCGCTTTGGACAACTATCCCAAGTGGCAAGACAAGACGAAAATAATACAGCAAAAAATACTCGAACATGTCCAGAGAAATCCGTCTTACAAAAAGGACCAAAATGGCGCGCTGCGCCTGACCCGTTTGATAACCAACGAATTCCATTTTCCGTTATCGAATGCGGCGGCTTGGGCAGAAGATAAAAACGAAAACGATACGGCAAGATTTTTGGAGTGTTTCGATTATCCTTATATCAATTCTTCGGATGTGGATTGGTATTCCATGATACTTCTTATGCTTTTCCCGAACATAGAGCAGGAACTCTGCCAGCAAGCCATAGACTCCATTATGCAGGAAAATTTGAAACAGAGATATTATCACTTCCATGCGTCTTTTGTTGAAATGAGAAAACACTTCGAAGAACATCGCGATGAATATAAAGGCAAATCGCTGACACACATAAAAGCCGCCACAAAAACCAAAGGAAGCGTTTCCCACGATTTGGGCGCGATGACTTTTGGCCACGCATTACGCAATGTAAGCGATTACACATGGTATAACACCAATTACTGGATAGACCTTTTCCCCAAGTTGGCGCTAAGAGTTTTGCGCAATGTCAAATACACAGGGAATACCGATTTCCTAAAGAAAAACTGGAATACGGTTAAATTCGGTTTCGAATATTTAGAAAAACTCGATTTAGACAAAGACGGAATACCCGAAGGCAATCCCCACGAAGTTAAAAATACTTTTGACAATATAAATTTATTCGGCATAGACTCATACAGCACCAACGGCTTTCTCGCCGCATGTAAAGCAATGAGCAAAATGGCGGCTCTGATGAAAGATAAGAATGCAAAAAAAGAATATGACGAAATTTTCGAAAAGGGATTAGCAGTTTACGAAAAATTATGGATAGACCTGCCTCGACGTAGCGTCTACGGCAAGGCGGGCAAAAAGGTCGGCAGGCAAAGAATGCAATACTATGCGACATGCGTTGACCTTGTCACAGGTAAAAAGAATACCGATGTCTGGACGAACCAATTGGACGGATTGTGGTATCTGATAGCAATGGGCGAAGAACCCTTTCTCCCGCCGGAAAAAGTAAAACAAACTTTAAAAACGATTTACAAAAATAACAGAACACCTATGGGATGGGCAACTGCCCGAACGCAAAGAGGTGGTCCCGTCCAGTCAGACCAGGGAAAAGACGTGTGGATAGCGTCTAACTATGTTTTGGCGCAGCTTCTGGATTATTACGGATTGGTAAAAGAAAGCAAGGAAGTATACAGAGTGATGGACGAGGTAATATTCGAGCACGGCAATTCCCTGATAACCCCCGAAAGTATCAGGCCTACTTTGGAAAAAGAACGCGGGGAAACCAAACCGGGGCCACATTATATCGTAGCCGGTTACACGAGACCAGGCGCAATATTCACGCAACTTGCAATGCAGTTTGTAAAGGAAGAACAAAACAAATCAAACAGCGCAACTATAGATTCCAAAAAACTCAATTCGTTTATAAATTCTTTGTTTAAAAAATAAAAACAGAGCTATGGAAAAAATAATGAATTCGAAAAACATCAAGAGAAAACAAATGCCGATTTATCTGAATAAAAACGTTTCCACAGAAGAACGCGTCGAAGATTTGTTAAAAAGAATGACACCGGAGGAAAAAGTCTATCAGATGGTAGGTATCGGCAATTGGGGGAAACAACGTATCTTCGTTACGAAAGAGCAGATTCTTAATTGGAGGAGCATGGATAGAAAGCTTCTTATTTCTGTCCTTAAAAAAGCAAAATTCTCTGTAAAAAACGCAAAAAAAATTATAGGGCATGGTTTGGGGCAACTTAGTATGGGAATAACTCATTTTACGCCCAGGGTGGGAGCCGAACGCGCAAATGAAGTCCAAAAGTTTGCAAAAGAACAGACGCGGCTTGGAATACCGATAATAATACACGACGAATGTCTGCACGGTTGTATAGCATTGAATTCTACGAGTTTCCCACAATCAATCGCTTTGGCAAGCACATGGGACGATGAACTCATGCAGGAAATAGCTGTTGCTATCGGCAAAGAAACAAGAGCAAGAGGTATCAGGCAATGTCTTTCTCCGACGATTAATATCGCAAGAGACCCCAGATGCGGCAGAACCGAAGAAACATACGGGGAAGACCCTTATCTAACTTCGCGCATGGGCATTGCTTTCGTCAAAGGCGTTCAAAGCCAAAAAGTCGTTGCAACGCCTAAACATTATGCGGCAAATTTTGTTGCTGACGGCGGAAGAGATAGCAATGAGGTCCATTTTTCCGAAAGAATTTTACGGGAAATTTATTTCCCCGCTTTTGAAGCATGTGTAAAAGAAGCTGGAGCCCTATCAATAATGGCGGCATACAATTCTCTTGACGGAACACCGTGTTCATCAAGTAAATGGCTCCTAACAGATATTTTAAGAAAGGAATGGGGATTTAAAGGTTTCGTAGTTTCGGATTATTTTTCCGTGGTGCATATACAAGAAAAACACAAGGTCGCAAAAACAAAAGCCGACGCGGCAAAGCAAGCTGTAGAAGCAGGGTTGGATATAGAACTTCCAAATATGGATTGTTTTGGAAAACTTACAGACCTTATTAAACAAAATAAAATATCGACTGAAATTATAGATA
>CAZNJA010000072.1:0-5730 GCA_964573245.1 uncultured bacterium | reverse complement strand
TTTGCAAGATATCTTTGCAGAAGAATAAAAATGAACAAAAGTATACCAATGACTATTTTAGTCCACCATGAACTAAGTGTGCCCTGAAAGGTTATAAAAGTCTGTATAAGTCCAAGTATTAGCACACCTACAAGAGTTCCCTCAACAAATCCTATGCCTCCTGTAAGAAGTGTACCGCCGATAACAACAGCTGCAATTGCATCCAGTTCCAATCCTACACAGGCAAGAGCATATCCTGAAGAAGTATAGAGAGCATATACTATTCCGGCAAGTGCACAGAGCGTGCTGTTCATCGTATAAATTGCTATTTTGGTTCTAGCCACCGGAAGTCCCATTAGAATTGCAGACTGCTCATTGCCTCCGATAGCATATACGTTTCGGCCAAACCTGGTGAAATGTAATATATATGCACCTATTATTAATACTATTATAAAAATTAGTGCCGGAGCGGATAGAAAAACTCCTCCTCCCAAGGGTATACCAAATTGAACAATCCGAGTGAAAAATTCATGCTTTATCGGTATGGAGTTCAGACTTACTAAAAACGCCATACCTCGGAACAAAAACATGCCGACAAGGGTAACAAGAAATGGGGGCAGAGAGAAATAGTGAATGAGACTCCCCATTGTTAACCCTGCCAATGAGCCGATTACAAGAGAAAAAATTATTACCAAAGCGGGATGAAAATGATAAACGGTTATCATCTTTGCCGCAAAAATACTTGTAAAAGCAATTACTGACCCAAGAGAAAGGTCTATTCCTCCGGAAATTATAACAAAAGTCATTCCTACCGCTATTATTCCTAAAAAGGCGTTATCTATAAAAAGGTTAATAAAAACTCTCAAAGAAAAAAAGCCGGGATACATGAAAGCTCCAATCATATAAATCAGAAAAAACAGAGAGATGGTGGCTGTAATCGGGATATTTTCCGGACTTAAACGTATCTTCATATTATTTCTTCCCTTTTTCTCTTTCTTGTAAGATTCATCAACTTACTTCTAAAAGCATCCGATTGGATAAGAGCTACCATAATTATAACAATAGCTTTGAAGACGAGGGTTACGTCGGGTGAAATGCCCTTTGTGAGAATAGTCGTGGTTAAACTCTGTATTATAAGCACGCCTATAATTGAACCCGCAAGAGTAAACCTGCCTCCCCACATTGTGCCTCCTATAATTACAGCTGCTATTGCATCCAGTTCCAAGAAAAGCCCCGCATTATTGGCATCGGCACATTTTATATCTGCCGTAATTATTAACCCGGCTATGCCGGCGCATAGTCCGCAGAAGATATAAACCGAGAGTTTTATCAACCTTGCTTTTATTCCCATTATTCTACTTGCCGAAGGATTGTCACCTACAGCTTCAATAAACATGCCGAGCGAGGTTTTTCTGGTAAGAAGAATGGTTGCAAGGAAAACAAAAAGAACAATAACTACGGGAAAAGGCAGTCCCATGAAATACCCTGTCCCGATATATTGGAAAGGAATATGTTCAAAGACTAAAGTCTGTCCTCTTGTTATTAGCTGAGCAATACCTCTACCCGCAACCATCAGAATTAATGTGGCAACAATCGGCTGTATTCCAACATAGGAAACCAGTAATCCATTCCACAATCCAGCCAAAAGCGAGACAATCAGAGGAATTGAAATTACAATTAGGAGCGGAGTAAGTTCTCCGTATTCAAGCACTCCATGAACATAATCGGGTCGAATAAGAGAAGCTGCAAGCGCTCCCGAAATAGCCATAACAGCGCCTACGGAAAGGTCAATGCCACCCGTTGCATATACCAGAGTCATCCCGATTGTTAAAAGCATTACAGGTGCGGCACGATTCAGTATATCAATTAAGCTCCCGAAGAGATGGCCATCTCTTATCGCAATATTAAAAAACCCTTTTGTAAAAATTAAGTTGAAGAGCAGGATGCACATTAGAGCTATCAACGGCCATAGAATCCTATTAAGATTTTCTTTGTTTATCCTATCTCGATTCCATTTCACTTTATCACTCCCTCTGCTATTGTATGCATGATAGTTTTTTCATTTATCTGCTCTCCTGTCAGTTCAGCAAGTTTTTTACGGTCTCGTAATATGACTATCCTGTCACTGCAGCGGATTACTTCTTCTATCTCCGACGAAATAAAAAGAATGGCCATGCCCTTCCTGCTGAGTGACAAGATTATTTTCTGGATCTCTGCCTTTGTGCCTACATCTATACCTCTTGTGGGTTCGTCCAGAATAAGAAATTTAGGTTCCGATGCAAGCCAACGAGCAATGATAACTTTTTGTTGATTACCGCCACTTAAGTTTTTGACGAGTTGTTCGGTACTGGGAAGAGCGATTCTTAAAACATTGATATATTTTTTAGCGATTTCGTCCTGTTTTTTTCTCGAAAGATTCTTGAAAATTCCTTTTCTTGCCTGGAGAGCAAGTATGATATTTTCTCGTACTGTGAGGTTCGGTATGATGCCGTCAGCTTTTCGGTCTTCGGGACAAAATCCAAAAGAGTTTTCAACGGCTTTTCTTGGTGAAAAGACAGCAATATCTTTCCCATGTAATGTCCTTTTTCCCTTATGGGGTTGGTCAATCCCAAAGAGCAGTCTTGCTATTTCAGTTCGCCCGGAGCCAAGGAGTCCGGCAAATCCTAATACTTCAGATTCACGGATGTCAAGGTCAAATGCTGATATTGATTTTGCTCTCTCCATATCCCTTACCTGATAAAAAACTTCTCTTTTCGATTCCTTTTTTTCTTTCTCTTTTTCTTTGGCTTTGAATTCGAATTCCAGCAACTCTTTACCCAGCATTTTCTCAACCAGATTAAAATGCGGAAATGATTTTGTTGTGTATTCTCCGACAAGTTCTCCGTTTCTCAAGACCGTAATTGTGTCGGTAATCCTATAAATCTGGTCCAAAAAATGCGTAATAAATATAATCCCAATACCGTCATCCTTCAACTTTTTCATTACTGAGAAAAGTTGATTGACTTCGGCGGGATCAAGGCTGGATGTTGGTTCGTCCAGAATTAATATTTTTGCGGATATGTCGAGAGCACGTGCTATTGCAATCATTTGCTGTATAGCAACGGAATATGAAGATAACGGTTGGGTTACGTCAATATGAATATCAAGCTTCTCAAGTGCTTTTTGGGCACGGGCATTAATATCTTTCCAGTTAATTTTACCGAGACGGGAAACAGGTTGGCGTCCAAGGAAGATATTTTCCGCGACTGTCAGATAAGGAATTAGATTTATTTCTTGATAGACCGTACTTATTCCGAATGTTGCTGCTTCTGCCGGTGAATGTAACTGTAAACTATTCCCATCTAAAAAAACTTCGCCCGAATCTTTTTGATAAAAACCGGTAATAACTTTAACCAGTGTTGACTTTCCTGCGCCGTTTTCTCCGACTAGCCCGTGAATTTCACCAGGCCTTAAAGAAAAATCTACTTTATGTAACGCTCTAACTCCGGGGAAATTTTTGCATAGCTGTTTTACTTGGAGAATCGGTTTGCCTTCTTTCATATGATAAATAGAATTAATTATGAAATGAATCAATTGTGAAGCCTCCCCAGCCTAAAGGCTGGGGCTTCTCTTTCAAGAGAAGGCGAAACCCCGCACCGTCCCGCCATTGTATCTGTGGCGGACTGGTGCGTGGGTAAAAAATGAAAAAGAAAAACCTCCTTTACAAATAAATATATGTATTAACTTAAATTTATTGAATTTTTGAGAATCAATATTTTCTTGTCGGCAGAACCTTTTCGGCAACTTCCTGCGGGAATACTCCCTCCTGGGTTACTATTCTTCTGGGAAGAGTTTTTCCTGCCATTAAATCTTCAACCGCATCGAAAAATTGAGGTCCGAGAAGAGGACTACATTCTACCGTGCAATTCAGTTTACCTGCAATCATTGCCTCGAATGCTCCTCTTACGGCATCAATTGATACGATAATAATATCTTGGCCTGGTTTTAAACCGTATTCTTCTATGGCTTGAATCGCGCCGATTGCCATGTCATCATTATGGGCAAATAGTACATTAATATTTTTCCCCTCGGATTTAAGAAAAGCTTCCATTACTTCTTTTCCCTTAGAGCGGGTAAAATCTCCTGTCTGGGATTTGATAATTTTCATATTTGGATATTGAGAGATTGCTTCTCTGAAACCCTTAAATCTGTCATTTGCAGGCGCAGAGCCGACAGTTCCCTGAAGCTCTACGATGTTTGCTTTTTCGTTCATCTTATCTGCAAGCCATTTGCCTGCGCGTCTTCCCTCTTCTACAAAGTCAGAACCCATAAAAGTTATCCAGAGAGAATCATCATCCGTATCCACTGCCCTGTCCGTAAGAATAACAGGGATACCTGCAGCTTTTGCTTCTCTTAATACCGGCTCCCATCCTGTTTCCACAACGGGCGAAAAACCTATTACATCAACCTTTTGCGCTATAAATGACCTGATTGCTTTTATTTGGTTCTCCTGCTTTTGCTGTGCATCTGAGAATTTCAATTCAATGTTGGGACGATTTTTTGCTTCAGATATGATCGACTCGGTATTGGCAACGCGCCACGCACTTTCCGCTCCAATCTGCGAAAAACCTACAACAATTTTCTTCTCGCCTGATTTTTTTGCACATCCCGAGATAAGAAGCACAACCCCTATAACAACAACTAAAAAGATAGAAACCAACTTGGACGAAAAATTATTCATATACTTCCTCCTTTTTATTAACAATGAGGTTTTTTTATTAGTTTTTATTATACATCTTTTATACATCTTTGGCTAAACTTTGTTTCCTTCTTGTCCTGGATTGAATAGATTCATAAAGCCTTTATATAATTCCATGGGTTTACAAACATCATTTTTTGATATAATTTTTAGGTTTATATAAAATTATAAAAAATGAGTAGAATTCCAATTAAATTGGTTAAGTTAGGTGTGGCAATTGGTATAATTGTAGTGTTTGGTGTAATAATCTCGGGAGGAGAGCAAGTGAAAACTAAGGAATTTGGAGAAAAGGACACTTTACTGGGAAAAGATTATCCGATTAAACCAATAACATTGACTCAAATTAATGTTAGGGATAAATTTTGGACGCCGCGTATAGAAATAAACCGCAAAATAACTATTCCCTATGAATTCAAGAAATGTGAGGAAACTGGCAGAATTAATAACTTTGCCATAGCAGGCGGATTGATGGAGGGGGAACAGAGCGGCGATTTCCCGTTTGATGACACAGACCCATATAAAATTATTGAAGGAGCTTCATACTCATTGAGCGTACATCCTGATGTAGAACTGGATAAATATCTTGATGGTTTGATTGCAAAAATTGCTGTTGCTCAAGAAGAAGACGGTTATTTGTACACTTGCAGGACAAACAAGTGCAAGCGTTTGAAGAATTGGTATGGCGAGACAAGATGGTCGAACTTGGACGGAAGTCATGAATTGTACGATGCAGGGCATCTCTACGAAGCCGCTGCGGCGCATTATCTGGCGACAGGTAAACGGACTCTTTTGGATATTGCGGTAAAGAATGCAGATTTTTTATGCAAAGAGTTTGGCCCGGGGAAACTCCAGAAGTGGCCCGGCCATCAGATTGTAGAGATGGCTCTTGTGAAATTGTATCGGGTAACGGGCAATGATGAATACTTAAAGCTGGCAAAATTCTTTCTTGATGTAAGAGGTCCCGGCGGTGGTGAATATAGTCAATCGCACAAGAAGGTTATTGAACAGAATGA
>CAZNJA010000071.1:0-5740 GCA_964573245.1 uncultured bacterium | reverse complement strand
CGTAAAAGGGAACATGCTAAAACTTGACAGGATTGAGGACTTGCAACTATAATTTAGCCACGTTTAAAATGTGGCAACGAGGTTTAAAATAAAGGAGGTGGGTTATATGAGTAGAAACAGAGGTTTTACGCTTATAGAGCTTTTGGTGGTGGTTGCTATTATTGGTATATTGGCTGCGATATTGTTACCTACGCTGAATCAAGCCAGAGAGCACGGTAAACGGGCTGTATGTTTAAACAACGAAAAACAACTAACATTAGCATGGATTCTGTATACAGAAGACAACGACAGCTGGTTGCCGGGGGCTTTTGTGGGAGTTAATGCTTGGAACTGCACTACAAGTCCCATCCCTCGTGGTTCCTGTTGCGCCCAAAATTACAATGCCGCTGGGAGGTGTTGGGTGAATTGGATTAATGCTGCTCCTAATGGAGGAGATGAAAACGAATGGGAAATAGCTATGAGAAATGGTCAACTTTGGCCATATATCAACGACTACAACATGTATCAATGTCCTAATGGCGAACCGGGATCAATGGTAACATATAATATAGTCCAAGCCATGTATGGTATGCACAGAGGCGGTTGCGGTTGGAGTGGCGGCGCCGGAACGGCGATAAACGCGGCTCCTTCAATTTCCGGCAGTTATCATGTCACAGCGAATACTATTATTAATCCGTCTGGAAGGCTAGTTTTTGTTGACGAAGGAGATCTCGAGAGAGGGGCTTTCTACTGTGAGCCTTGGGGATGTGATAATTCGAACTGGTTTATAGACAAGCCGCCCCTAAGACATGCTAATGGAACAAATTTCTCTTATGTGGACGGACACGCGGAATACCACAGATGGGTGGATTCATGCACGTTGAATGTTGTAGGCAGCACCGATCCATTTAATAGTAGCTCCACAAATGACCCATGTTTTAGAGGCCACTGTAGTGATTATCCTGACAGCACTTGTTATCGGACAGACTTTAAATGGCTACGAAAACATCTGTGGGGCTCTAAGTAGGAAAGTTTAAGGTAATAAGTTGAGTGTAACGAGTTTTAAATCCTTCCTCGTCTAAAACGGCGGGGGAGGATTTTTTTATGAGCAATCCTCGGACAGCCTACATAGACCAAGTTAAAACTTTTGATAAAGATAAAGCCTTACCTCCTAAAAGGCGGCGGAACTTCACACAATAAGCTACATCGATTATAATACCCGTCTGTATGGATCAGAAAAATAAAAACATCTGGTGGCTGGGGCTGGTGAGTTTTATCAACGATACTGCCAGCGATATGATTCTTCCTATTCTTCCATTGTTCATAAAAGAAATAGGCGGGGCAGGTTTTGCGCTCGGACTTATTTCCGGTTTGGGAGAAAGTATTGCAAGCTTATTCAAAATGCTTGCGGGTTTCTGGTCGGATAGGCTGGGAAAAAGAAAACCATTCGTTTTTGTCGGATACTCCATCTCTTCCTTCTGTAAATTGTTGTTCAGCGTTGCTGTTATTTGGCCGCAGGTTTTGTTGTTGCGTGTGTTCGAAAGGTTGGGCAAAGGCATGCGTTCTGCCCCAAGAGACGCTATTTTAGCAGCTTCCACCGAGGCAAAAACAAGAGGCAGGGGCTTTGGCATTCACAGAGCATTTGATAGCGGGGGAGCTGTTTTTGGCTCTATTATCTCATTTGTTTTGTTCTGGGTTTTCAATGTTGAGTTTAGAAATATATTTTTATTTGCCGGCATTATAAGTTTCGTTTCTTTAATCCCTCTGATTTTCGTGAAAGAACAAAAATATATATCTCATAAGGCGACCAGTCTTAACTTCGAAATTAAAAATTTGTCGGGTTCGCTCAAACTTTTTCTGGCGATATCAACTTTGTTTGCGCTGGGAAATTTTAGTTATATGTTTTTTGTTCTAAAAACCCAGCCGTATTTTTACGGCAGGTTTGCTCTTGCAATCCCGATAATTTTGTACATTATCTACAACATTTCGTATGCTATGTTTGCTATCCCTTCCGGACTTTTGTCGGATAAAATCGGCAGGAAAACAGTCTTGTTTATAGGTTACGGCTTATTTGCTTTGGTATGTGTTGGGTTTATGTTTGCGCACTCGCTTGCGTTTTTTATAGTATTGTTTCTATTGTTCGGATTAAATTACGCTTTTGTAGATTCCAACCAAAGGGCTTTTGTTTCTGATTTGGCGCCTGATGATATCAGGGGGACTGTATTAGGCACGTTTCACATGTTGGTTAGTTTGGTTGCTTTGCCCGGAGGACTTATAGCCGGTTTCTTATGGGATCTGAACCCGAATTTTACATTTGTTTACGGAGCCGTTATTTCTTTTATAGTGGTAACTTTATTTTCGGTAGTCAAAACGGATTAGGGGTGGAAGCTTTTTATTAGGTTCTCTTTTTTTACGATAACCAAAAACCGATAACCGTTTTTTTCATTGACGGTAGTTTTATGCTCTCCTCCTGCAGTGATCTATGAACGCGCATCTTTGGCAAATGTCGAAATCTTTGGTTTGGTGAAACGGCGATTCTCTGTCGAATATTTCTCTTAAAGTGGGCAAAAGTATTTCTTCTTGAAACAGTTTTATATAATTTTTGCCTTCTTCTTTTAATATGTCGAGCTGAAGAAAATTTTGAAGTTTTTCGTCCAAATGATAGTAAATCAATCCCCCGATTTTTGCTGTTTCGCCTTTGGCGAAAGTTAATCCGTATAAAGGCAGTTGGAATTCGGTGAAATCTTTTGAAATCCTATATGTTTTGGGTGTTGGCTTTTTACTTATTTTATAATCTATTATATAAAATTTTTCATTCTTTGCGTCTATTCTGTCCGGCCTTCCGCCGATTTTTACTTTCTGTTTATTGTTTATGGCGATTGTGTATGGCGAAAGTTCTTTTTCCATTTTCACGGGCTTTAACCCTTCTTTAAAATGCGCGATTTCTTTGTCTATTAAATTGAGTATTCTTTGTTTGTTTGCTTCCCAATCCCAATATAACGAAGCTTTGGGGTAGGGATATGCTTTTTTGAATTCTTCCTCTCCGATTTCCAACAAATTTTTGACAACTTGCTGTTTTAGATTTTCGTTATACCCTTCGGGATATTTTTCGTTGTATAAGCGCGCGAGCGCATTGTGAAAAATTTTGCCCCACATTGAAGCATCATAGTCTTCTACTATGGTTTTAGGCTCTTTCATTTTCAGTAGATACGAAAGATAGAATTTATAAGGGCATTGTTTATATGTTTTTAAAATGGATGGCGAGAAGGTAAAATCTTTTATGAAATTCAGGTTTTTGTCGCTTTTGCACACCGTAAGACCTTTTTTAGGTTTTTTATAAAAGAAACTCCCTTTGGCTTTTTTGATATAAAGCTGTGGTAAAGATGAGGAATTAATTCCTTCAGTTTCTTTTACTATAAAATTTTTTTCTTCGCCTGATAAAAGTTTTTCTATCCATCTGTTCCTCAAACCAAACTGTGTTTTTTCTTCGCTTCGGTAAGAAAGATAGACTTCTTTTTTGCCTGTGATGAGTTGATAAAAATAATAACAGTAAAGCGCATCTCTTTCCTTGTAGAACGGGAGTTTAACTTCCTGTCTTAAGTTTGACGGCAGAAAAAGGTCTTTTTCGCTTTTTTGCGGGAAAATTCCTTCGTTGCATGACGGAATTATAACGTAGTCAAAATCAATATTTCGTGCTTCAAGAATGCCTATGATCTGCACATCGTTTAATAAATCTCCCGAAACGGGGAAGTTTATCGTCTGCAAAATGTTTATCAGAAATTTTAATTTATCTTTCCCTTTCGGAAAAAATTCGTCCGGGATTTCTGAACTTTCCATACTAACGAGTTGGCTCATCAATTTGTTTGTGACAGAGTAAGTTTTATTGTAAAACTCATTGTTTAATTCGCTGGATTCCCGTATGATTTCACGTATGGTTTTTACGTATTCGCCAAAAGAACAATCCCGGGCTAATTTGTCTATTAGCCCGAACATATAATCTATCAATACCTGGCTTTGAGGGTGTTTTATTTTACGGTTGATGATGGGCAAGTTTTCTGCTCGGATTTTGCCGTCTAATTTATACGCAAGTTCCTTAAATGATACCCCGCCTTTTATTATTCCTTTGATGAGAGGGTTTTTTAATAGTGCAAGAAATTTACTCGATGAGAAGTCGGAGTCCAAAAAATCGCAAGCATCTGTCAAAAAAGAATACAAAGATGTGTGCTTAAAGGGAATTCCCATCGAAAGATTATAAGGTATGTTTAGTTTTTCCAAGGCGTCTTTAAGCGGCAAGTATAATGATTCATCGGGCAGAATCACGCCAATTTTGTGAAGTGGGTATCTTGGCGAAAGTTTGCATATTGTATCTATTACAAAGAAAACCTCGTCCAATGCGCCTTTACATCTTTGGATATAAACGGAAGTTTTTGAGTTTTTTCCCGAATGTTTAGGGCAGAGATTTTGTATATTTGTAACATCGGCGCCTAACATCTTTAATGTTTTATTGTGATGGTAAAAAATGTTATCTAAAGAATCATTTGCTAAATTTTCTTTGTCGCAGTGGATTATCAACTCACAATCCAAACCGGTTAAAAATTTTTTTATCAGCAAAGCATCGGTGAGTGTCAAAGCAAGAGAACCCGCAATGTAAATTGATTTGAAATCTTTTAAGTATTCGGTTTTGAAGTTTTTTGCTATCGAGAGGTGCTCTGCGGTTTTGTCGGCAAATCCTTTCTCTTTTAGAATTTTTCCGTATTGGTTGCGGATTTTTCCCAGTATCGGCAGTTCCTCGTCTATGTATTGCGGCGGAAAATGTAATTTTTCTTTTACGTTTTCTATGTCTTTTATCGAAAGGTCCCAGTTTGAAATCTCGTCAAAGAAACCCAATAGTTTTCTACCTATTGATATGAATTTTACGAAGGATAGCTGTTCTAAATTTTTAAATTTCGTTTTTTCTACGGATTCTTTTAAAATAACGTATCGTTCCATCTCATCCGCAAGTTCTTCTAGGCTGTTGTCCCCTCTGTAATATCCCCCGCTTGCGTAGACGGGGATATCTCGTTGAGAACCGCCCAAGAGCTTATACAACGGCAACCCTTGTTTCTTTCCCTTGATATCCCACAAAGCAATGTCTACAGCACTTATCGCCCGTAACAACAGGCCCTTTCGCCCAACCTGAGTCGTATTATTAAACATCTGCTCCCATAATGTCTCTGTACTCAATGAGTCCCGACCCATAATGAGTGGAACCAGCATGCGAGCTATACACTCTCCCGTGACAGAACTCGATTGATATCCCCATGTATAACCAAGCCCGGTGATTCCTTCATCCGTTTCAATATTCACAATGATATGGTCCCGCGCGGTAATCTTCTTATTTGAGAGACCGACCGCGCATGCAAGCGGAACACTTGTTGCCCACACTTTGACGCCTGTTATTTTCACTGGTCCGTCCTTTCATATGCATCGCGATACACTGCGACAATATCCTCTTTACAAAGTAGCCGGGGGTTGTTCTTGATGTTGTGAGCAGAGTACTCCAGGGCAATATCAGCCCACATTTCGAAGTCCCTGTCACTCTCCACGATGTCGCGTATACCGGTCCGGATGCCAATGTCGCGGCATAGAGCATCAACAAAAGTGACGCTTGCTTCTGCACGCGTTCTTTCAATTACCGATAAGCCATCGCCAACGGCCCCCATGAGGTCCGCGAGAATAGCATATCTTTCAAGGTCGGACGACATATTAGCTCTCATGACAA
>CAZNJA010000070.1:0-5995 GCA_964573245.1 uncultured bacterium | reverse complement strand
CCCAATATTCCCCACTGCTGCCTCCCGTAGGAGTCTGGACCGTGTCTCAGTTCCAATGTGGCCGTACACCCTCTCAGGCCGGCTACCCGTCTTAGTCTTGGTAAGCCGTTACCTCACCAACTAACTGATAGGATATGAGCCCATTCCTAAGCGCCAGCTTATAAATAGAGGCCAACTTTGCTCCTCCGACATTCGTCGGGGGAGATTATGGGACATTAGCTCCGATTTCTCGAAATTATTCCCCTCTTAGGGTAGGTTACTCATACATTACTCACCCGTCCGCCGCTTTACTTATCACCCGAAGGTGACTTTCTCGCAAGACTTGCATGTGTTAAGCACGCCGCCAGCGTTCATCCTGAGCCAGGATCAAACCCACCAATTGAAAATTGTAAAAATGTTTTCAAAAATTTGTGAGCTCTTATGACTCGTGCCCCGTAAAAAAATATTTCCCACGGGGCGGGTAAATTAACTTTTTTTGTGACTCAAGAGAAACACTTCTATTCTATTTTCAAAAGAACGATTTTTCACCGACACGATACTTCCGTCGGTCAAAGGTGGGCATTATACGATTAATGATTTTAACTTGTCAAGTGCTTTTTGAAAAATTTTTATAAATATTTCGGAGAGATTTTATACCGTTGCAGAATTGCGGTTTTTGCCCCATTAGAGATTTAAAAAACGCCGAACATTTCATTAGATGGGAAAATAATCGTCGCGCTCTATAATATTATGGGCAACTTATTGAATCTCTAACGGGGTTTATCTATATAATTTTTGAGTTTATCTATAATATCTTTTTCTTTTATCATTTCTTTTCCGCCGCCTCTTGTTTCCAATTCTATTTCGCCTTTTTCAATAAAGTATTTTCCCAAAATTACAACAAAAGGAATTCCCAAAAGATGCGCGTCTTTGAATTTCACACCCGTGGTTTCGTCTCTGTCATCTATAAGCGTTTCTATTCCCTTCTCATTCAACACGTTGTAAATCTCGCCGGTTTTCTGCCGCAACTTTTCATCCTGATAATTTACGGGTAATATCAAAATCTTATACGGAGCAAGGGGGACAGGGAAAATAATTCCGTCCTTGTCATGATTTTGTTCAATGGTTACGGCAATTATACGGTCTATACCGATGCCGTAACAACCCATTATAATCGGTTTTTCTTTGTTGGATTTGTCTATGAAGTTTGCCTGAAGCGGAGCAGAGTATTTTGTGCCTAATTTAAATATGTGCCCTAATTCTATCCCTTTGGTAAAAGATATTTCCCCACCGCATTTCGGACAGGAATCTTCCTGCGTAATATATCTTATATCCCCGGTCATATCAGCGGAAAAATCTCTGCCGGGATTTACTCCGGTTAAATGTTTATCTTTTTTATTCGCTCCGCAAAGATAATTTTCATTCGGCGAAATCGCAAAATCCTGAACGATTTTTATGTTTTTCAATCCTACAGGTCCGGAGAACCCTACCGGTGCCCCCGTGGCTTTTTGGATTTGTTCGGCAGAAGCCATTTCTAACATATTAGTTTTTAGGACTCTCTTTAATTTTGCAGGATTCACCTCATGGTCACCTCTCACTAAAACCGCAACAAGTTCCTTGTTATCAATTTCAAAAATCAGCGTCTTAATCATTCCTGAAACAGGAATCTTTAAAGATTTATTTAACTCTTCGACTGTTTTAATTCCGGGAGTATTTATTTCTTTTAAAGCTTCGCTTTTTTCTTCTTTTGAGACGGTGTTAGGATTCTTGCAAGCCGCCATTTCAAGATTTGCCCGATAACTGCATTTTTTACATTTGATAATCGTATCTTCGCCGTTTTGGGCAGGCGCTATAAATTCGTGGGAAAAATTGCCGCCCATAAGTCCCGGGTCTGCTTCCACAATTTCAAAGTCAAGCCCGCATCTCGAAAATATTTTTCCGTATGCCTCATACATTTTCCCATAGCTTTCTTCCAACCCTTGTTCGTCAACATCAAAACTATAAGCGTCTTTCATTGTGAATTCCCGCGAACGGATTACGCCGAACCTCGGCCTTATTTCATCTCTGAATTTTGATTTTATTTGGTAAAGTGTTACGGGAAGTTGTTTATAACTTCGTATTAGTTGCCCCGCCAAATCCGTAATCATTTCTTCGTGAGTAGGGCCTATACATAAGAAGTTATCTTTGCGGTCCTTGAGCCGCATCAATTCCTTGCCGTATTCGCCCCACCTGCCGGTTTTTTCCCATAAAGACGCCGGCTGCAAAATCGGCATAGAAAGTTCCAAGGCGCCTGATTTGTCCATTTCTTCCCTTACTATATTTATTGCTTTTTGAATTGCTTTCCAACCAAAGGGAAGATAAGTATAAAGCCCGCTCGCCGACTGCTTAATCAAACCCGCTTTCAGCATCAACTGATGCGAAGGTGTTATCGCATCTTTCGGCGTTTCGCGCAGGGTAGTTATAAGAGTTTGGGATAAGCGCATGGTATATTATACAAAATATTAAAGATTAAAGATTGAAAATTAAAAATTTCCGAAGGAGTCCGCTCTCCGACGTAACGTCGGAGCATCGGACAAATATTACCCCTAGAAATCCAAAGGATTTCAGGGAATCAGTCCTTGGGATTTCAAAGAAATTCCAAGGAAAAATTAAAAGTTAAAATGTAAAATTACCCTCCACTGAAACCCCGCCTGCTTGCGAAGCGGGCAGGTTGGCGGGCAGGCATATCAAAATTCAAAAATTTAAAAAACTTAAAGTGGGGGACTGTTCCTATTTTAGCATGAGATGAATATATCCATGCATTCGTTGAGGATATTCTATTATGAATTTTTGATTTTCTGTTTCCCAAATTACAAAAGGTTGCTCTGATGAAATAGGATTACCAACAGACCCAATAAATTTTTCTTGAAGTTTTTTCAAATATCTTTCAGCAGCCATTTTATTTTGAATTATTTGAAATGTAAATCGTATCAATTTATTTTCTTTTAACCACAAATAGGCAGAAGTGCCAAACATTATTTCAGCACCAGCTTTGATGTCTAGAATGGGATGTATTGAGTTTTGAAAATCATCATTCAAATATTTTAAATCACAATTTTTTGCCCACCAAATTATTTCATCTTTGTTGGGCTTTATAATCAAACGATCAAAAAATCCTGCTTTTTTAAAGTTGTGAGCCTTCAATTCCGCTTCATTCAACTCTTTGTTTAAAGTAATAGGATAATCATTTATTCTTAGATTTAAATTCATAATTATTTCATCCTATAACAAGACGGTCCCTATTTGTTTTTTTTATGAATTATTCATTCCATTTCAGTTTTAATATCTGTGATGCCAAGTTCGCGTAGTACTCTTTTAAATCCAACTTTCACCTTTCTATTAGAGTTCAAATCACATGGTACTAAAGAAGTCGAAACGAAAGCAGTTGAAACGAGCATATAAAAATCCGCGCCAAAATTGAAGAGACATTCCATAATGTCATATGACGGAACACTATTTACATTGAATCCATATTCACTATGAGCAACCTTTTTATCTCTGAAGGTTATAAACCTTTCCAATTCATTCTGATACTTTTTCTTGAAACCTGCGACTGTCGATGACAGCGCAGATAATGCATCCCCTTCATTTGGGTTATGGCCGTATTTATCTACAAATTCGTCAATACGAGACAAGTCTAATGCAGATAGCTGCTCAGAAGTAATATTTTTTAAAACTCCCTCTATTGAATTAAGTTCATATCGTTTTTCGTATTCATATATTTTATAGATATTGAGGGCTATCAAATCTATGCACGAGTTTTGCAGAAAACCAAAAAAGCTTTTTCCTGCACCCTTATTGTTAATACTTTCAGCATTTACGGAAATCAGACAATAAACATCCATCTCTTGGCGCAACCAAGATAGATTTTTTAACAAACCAATGTTTTTGTAGTCTATTTTGCTGTTGAGCATTTCAATTAACTAGTTCATGAAATAGGAGTAGTCCCTATTTTAGTGTGTAATTTTCAAGGTTGTAAGAAGGTTATTTTTCTATTCTTCTTTTTAATGTTTCGAGATCGCTCTCCTCAAACGAATAATTTAAAAAATTATTAGGTCCTTCATAATATCGAAAAACACCTGAAATAGGATGCTTTCTTATATTCCCTATATGAATAGATCCTTTTCTTACTTCTATTCTCCAATCTCCAATCAAACTTTTTTCTTCGTATTTATATGTTTTCATATTTCTTCGCCCCTGTCTTTTTAATCATCTAATTCATAAACAGCTGTCCCTATTTTTGTAAAAAGGGATACGGATTTTATCTTATTCCTTCGCCCCTGCTTGTTTGAGTAGTTTCATTATATCGGTACGTCCCATTGTGGAAGCCATTGTTAACGCAGTATTGCCATTATGGTTTTTTGCATTAACATCTGCACCCTTCTCAACAAGCAGTTCTACTGCGTCAATATATCCCCTTGAGGAAGCGTTCATTAACGCAGTCCAGCCATGGACATTGTCTTTCGCATTGACATCTGCCCCATTCTCTATAAGCAGTTTTATTGTATCGGTATATCCCTCGCAGGAAGCCAATATTAATGCAGTCAAACCGTATTTGCTTTCTTTAGCATTGACATCCGCTCCTTTATCAATAAGAGTTTTAACAATTCCGACATTCCCTTTTCCTGAAGCTTCAACTAATTTTTCGTTTAAATCTACAAAGGCTATATCTGCAATGGTGTTTACAACACCCGCTTGCTTAAGCAATCCTACTATATCAGTGTGCCCATTTTTGGAAGCCCATATTAAGGCAGTATAGCTGTCCGTAGTTTTAGCATTGACCTCCGCTCCCTTCTCTATAAGTAGTTTTACTATATCGGTATGTCCCATTGAGGAAGCAAATATTAACGCAGTAACGCCGTAATTGTTTTTTGTATTAACATCTGCTCCCTTTTCAAGAAGCGCTTGAACAGTTTTTATTTTTCCATCTCTCGATGCTTTTAACAAATCCTCGTTTATATCTGCAAGAAACGTATACACACCACCTGCTTGTTCAAGCAGTTCTACTATATCTGTACGTCCTAACTTGTAAGCCCATACTAACGCAGTATAGCCTTTATGGTCTTTCACATTGACATCTGCGCCCTTCTCAATAAGTAGTTTTACTGTATCGGTGCGTCCCATTGAGGAAGCCCATATTAGTGCCGTCCAGCTATTATCGTCTTTTGCATTGATATCCGCCCCCTCTTTGAGAAGCAGTTTTACTATATCAGTGTGCCCATTTTGGGAAGCGTACATTAACGCAAAAAAACCGTCTTCGGTTTTTGCATTAACATCCGCTCCCTTTTCAAGAAGCGCTTGAACAGTTTTTATTTTTCCATCCCAGGAGGCTTGCAATAATTCTTCTTTCTGCTCTTCTAATTTTTCTTCCAAATCATCTAACCTAATACCCTTTAGCTTGGTTTCTTCTGATGATGGTATTCTTTTTAATGTTGTTGTCGTTTTCTTTCCTTTTAATCCTTCCCCTCTCGTCCGATGTGAATATGATGGTCTTGTATCATACCAAAAAGAATAATCAGTATTAACCCAAAGGCATATCCATAAGGAAAATAAACCACTTAAAATAAGAATTGTAATTAAAATAAATCTTTTAGTTAGTGGCGTTTTAATATCTTTGAAAGTCCAAAAGAGAAGCAGACCTATAACCAATATAGGAATGACTAAAGCGGGTTGTAGTATGCTTTTTGTGAAAAATAAGCAAATAGATATTCCTGTGCTCCATAGAATTATTAGCTGTCTTTTATTCATCTCATCTCCTTCTCTATCTCTTCCATTAAAGCGCTGATAATTTTTTCTTCGTTTATCCTCTTTACAATTTTCCCCTTCTTGAACAATATAGCACAATTTCTGCCTCCTGCAATACCGATGTCTGCTTCTTTTGCTTCGCCCGGTCCGTTTACTTCACATCCCATTACTGCAATTGTTATGGGCTCTTTGAACTTCAAAGTTCTTTTTTTAATTTCTTCGGCTATTTTTT
>CAZNJA010000069.1:0-6343 GCA_964573245.1 uncultured bacterium | reverse complement strand
TAGTCATTGGTATACTTTTGTTCATTTTTATTCTTCTGCAAAGATATCTTGCAAAATCAAGAGTAAGCACATAATTTTAATTCGCAAGTTGATTATTAATTAATCCCGCCGCATATCTTTACGGGACAAAGAATTCCCTGAAAACAGTTTGACGAAAAAGATTATTTCTCATACAATCGTAGCATTAGAGTTATGGCTAAATCTCTAAATATAGGACTCAATAAGGCGGGCATAGCAAAAAGGTGAAAATGGAGAAGAAAAAAGCGCTTGACTTTTTAACTGGGAAGCGTAGAATGTATGTAAATTTAATTGTCCTGAGTTTCGAAGGGGGAACCTGGACGTAAAAAAAGAAAAACCTTCGCTTGAAAAAGGCGAAGGTTTTTTGTTTAGATGAAAGGAGAAAAATGAAGTCTATTTATAAGGAAGAAACAATAAAAACTTTAGTTCATACTGCTATCGAATCTTACGCCCAAGGTTTTCAAGCGAGACATGAAGGAGAGGTTAATAATCCCGAGGGAACAATTAATATGAAAATCCACAATGTTTTTATTGAAGCATTGGGGAAAGAAATCCAGTATTACACCGCTTTAGTCCGTTCACTTGATAGTTCACTTGGCAATATGCTTGAAACTTTAGCTATAAACATTGCCACGCTTTCATTTGAAGTAAAAAGAAATGTTGAAGGTCCACTCAAAAAGGAACAAACAAGAGTTATTGCCGAATTACTAGAAAAATACAAAAGGCATGAAATAAAACCAAGTATTAAAGATTATCAAGTTTTGCGTTCGCTCGCCGGAAAAGACAAAGCCCCAATCAAACGGCACGACAGCGATTATTATTTGATTGATAAGGAAACAAACGCCCACTATTTGATTGAGTTAAAAATAGGTGGTGACTTGGATAATAAAAAAGCACGTTCTGAAAAAGAAGCAATCTTAGAACAATTTGCTATTCTCTCTAATGTTTTGCCAACTAAAACTGACATTAAAATATTTTTTGCAACTGCTTACAATCGCTATGGTGAAACTAAACCTTGGCGGCAAGAAAGAGTTAGACAATTTTTTGCAGATAATGAATTACTTATCGGAAAAGATTTTTGGAATTTTGTTTGCCGTTCAGATGAAGGATATAAAATAGTTCTTGGAGCATATAGAGAAAGAGCTTATATAATAAAACAAGCACTCGATTCTATTAAAAGGACATATTTAGGGTGAAAAATATGGAAGAAAATTCCAAACTGTATTTAGGGGATAGTTATAAATTGATAAAGAAGATACCATCGGCCTCTATTGATTTGATTCTTACTGATCCCCCCTATAATCTAAGCCAATACTCTACTGGTAATATAAAGTTTACATGGAGAACAGATATAAATAATGACTTGGCAGAATGGGATAAAAATTTTGACCCAGCTAAAATAAAAGATGACTTTATAAGAATTTTAAAACCTACAGGAAATATTTTTGCTTTTTGCTCATACAATCTAATCGGTAGATGGCATGAAATTTTTGACCCAATATTTGATACATTCCAATTTTTTATTTGGCACAAGACAAATCCTGTCCCTAAATTTAGAAAGGCTGGATTTTTGAACAGTTGCGAGATGATAGTTTGCATGTGGAATAAAGGACATACGTGGAATTTTGGCAAACAAAGCGAAATGCACAATTTTTTTGAGTCTTCAATTTGCATGGGACCAGAACGACTTCATTATCCCAAACATCCAACTCAAAAACCGATTAAACTCTTGAAACACTTGATAAAAATAGCCTCAAATGAAGGAGATATTGTTCTAGATCCATTTATGGGTGTCGGTTCGACTGGGATCGCAGCTGTAAATTCAGGGCGGAAATTTATTGGTATAGAAATAGAAAAAGAATATTTTGATGCTGCAGAAAAAAGATTAAAGAAAATTCACAGACCATTATTTTCACAAGAAGTAAACATCTCAAATAGAAAGACTATACATCAGACAGCTAATTTGATGGCGCCAAATACAAACAAATAATTTGGTAACTGGATGAACAAAACTATTTCGGAAAGATTTGTTCGTAGAGCAATTATTAAATATCTTGAACGTAAAGGATGGGCGCGGAATTTAAGAGAAAAGGAAAGAACGGAACAGGGAGTTGATATTCGGGTAAGGCATAATAAGTATTCCCGCTATTTCTTAATTGAAACTAAAGGGGAATCATCAAGTAAGTCAGCGCGTTCGGTTACTGAAACATCCTTCGTATATTCTTTAGGGCAAATTATTACAAGAATAAAGACTGGAACTGCCCGATATTATTATGCATTAGGGCTTCCCGAAGCAAGCGCAAAAATAGCAATACGCAGAGTGCCTTATCAAGTCGCAAGGAAATTACTCCTTTATATCTTCTCAGTAGACAAAAAGGGTAAAGTAAAACAATATTCTTGGCAGGATTTAAAGAAACTGCAACATATTATTAAGAGGTGATCGATGTTTTAAGAGGAAGTTGATATGAACTGGTGGAAAATAGTAATTTTTGGATTGTCAGCACTTATTGCAATCGGCGGATTGTATTTAACAAAACCAGAGCGTCCTGGATTAGCCAAAATTCTTATTTTTTTGATAATTATTACTACCATAATAGGAATTATATTAGAGATAAAAGACACGCAAGAACATAAACTTGAACAGTTTAAAGCCGAAAAAGCATATGCAAAAATTGACGAACAGCACTCGGTAATTATGGAAAAAGATGAAAAAATAGCTGCATTAGAAGAACACCAAAGGAAATTGAAACAAGAGGTAGAGGGGGTAAACAAAAAGGCAGAGCCCAATAAGATTTCATTTCTTTCAAAGGAAATTGAGAAAACAGATTCAGTATATAAAGCAACTCTTCGCTTTCAACCCTCAAAAAATGAGCCATTAGGTCAACTTGTATTTATAGCTCGTTTGCCTAAAGAATCAAATGCGAAAATAATAGATTTCTGGCCTACTTTAGGTGGTGGAGCATTCCAAAGTGGTAAAGATTCAAAGAAAATTTCTGAAGATGGGCAAGTTGCAAGATTAATATATTCTCTAATGGGACCAGGATATCCAACTATAGAACTTACTGTGTCAGAACCAACATCTATATTGATTGAAGGTAACAATGATCTTGAAAAATTTCTAATAAAGATAGAATAAGAACACAAAGAAAAAAATGTTATCACCTACGCGGTGGTAAGTCGGTGGTAATCTTTTCGTAATCGAAGAAATCTATGTCAACGTACCCCCCGGTTTCTTTGGTAGCATAGTTGAAAATGGCAAACTTAGTGCCCATAAAGAGTTTTCTGTAGTCGAAGAGCATTTTAAATTCTGTTCCGATGGGACTCCATTTCTTATTGTCCAAGCTGTAATAAAAGACAGCTAAATCTTTATGCAGATTGAAATCGCCATCAATGCGCAGGTAAATAACGTCTTTAGACAATTCAACACGGGCTTTTTCTTCAGCTTGTACTGCCTTTACGGCTTTAGTAGTATCGTCAAGCTCTACTACATTGGTTGACATAGTAAGAAATTTCCTGTCGCCATCCATTATTACAGATAAAAGCCCTGAATGCCCGTTAAACGCGCTGAACCCAGCAACATCTCCGTCTTTCATTTTAGAAATATCCATAGAAATTACGCCTTTACACTTCGGCCCTTCCATACGCTGGGTTATTGAATTTGGAGCTAAATATAAGTTATCAACAACACGACTTGTTTTTAGCCTCAAATAGCCGGGACGTTCAGTTAATGACCAGGCATTATTAACAGGATTATGGTTCCACTGCCAGTTGATTTTTAACTTTTCTCCTGAAAAATCGTCGCCTTCAACAATACGTTTTCCGGTGTCATGGCTTTGTAACGGTATTTCCCAAGTCAACGGCACTTTACCGTTTTCATCGCCCAGCATCGGCCAGCCATCTTCCCAACGAACAGGAATCAAAAGCGGCACACGGCCCACCCCGCCGCGGTCCTGAAAAATCAACCCGTACCAATTTCCGTTTTCATCGTCGATGATGCAACCCTGCCCGCAATAAGGAAAACCGGCGAAATTATCTTCCAGGATTACTTTTTTCTCATAAGGGCCTGTAATGTTATCGGCGCGGTAACATAGTTGCCGGCGTGGTTTATTTTTGGGCCAGGAAATCATCAGCAGGTAATATTTATTATTGTGTTTAATCACCTGGCTTCCTTCCAGCAGTCCGGTCTCTTCCGAATCCCGTTTAAAAATCTCCATGTCGACACCGCCGGGTTTTACATCCGACAAATCGCTTTTAAGTTCCGTTAATGAACCGGTCCCTGAAAATACATACACCCTTCCATTATCATCAAAGAAAAGAGAACCGTCATGAAAATGTTTTGTCCTTGAAATAAGTTTCCATTTCTCCGTTGAAGGATCATTGGTTGAATAGATATAGGCTCTATAAGGCTGGTCATTAGGAGAAAACAATACGTAATATTTTCCTTTGTGATAACGGATAGATGATGCCCACTGGCCGCGTCCGTAAACCGTGCCTTCTCTTAAGTCATACTTGGGAGTATCTGTTAGTTTGTCAAATACGTAACTTGCAATCTCCCAGTGCACCAAGTCCTTTGATTTCATAACAGGCGCGCCCGGCATAAGGTGCATTGTAGTGCTAACAAGATAAAAATCACTGCCGGACCTTGTTACGGATAAATCAGGCACATCAGCCCAGATTATCGGGTTGGTATATTCGGTATATGCAGTATTCATTTTTTGCGTGCTGCATCCTAAAAGGACGATTGAAAACATGAACAGAACAGCATATTTTCCCATTTTTTATATTATTGGACAGTTAAAACAACCACCGACTTGGACGGTATTTTAGCTGTAATAATATCATCTTTGATACTTATATCTTTTAGAACGGCAGGTTTAACTTCATCAGGTTTTTCAAAAGTGTTGTGCGCATTCATAGTATCGGCAGTAAGAACTCTTCCTGTAACTTCGTTCGGCTTCAGACCTTCCAGCTTACAATCCAACGTCACATCATTGTTCGGGTCAAGATTGCACAGTGAGATATGAACTACTCCATCTGAATTTTTTGATGTTGATGCAACAAGTGAAGAAACTTTTTCCTCACCGTATTTATATGAAGGACATGATATATCAGTCGGCAATAACGTAGCACCCTGATGAACTTTGAACATTTCAAACACATGATAAGTCGGAGTAACTATCATATCCTTGCCCTTGGTTAAAATCATCGCCTGAAGCACGTTAACAGTTTGAGCAATATTAGCCATTTTTACTCTGCCACAGTGGGAATTGAAAATGTTCAGGAAAATTCCTGCACAAACAGCATCACGCAAAGTATTCTGTTGATAAAGAGCACTGATGCCTTCCCCCGGCTCGCGAGACCACCACGTGCCCCATTCACAAATGTATAAATCCACCCGTTTCTCAGGGTCATACTTGTCCATAACCTCAATGTTTCTGTCAATAACATTATCCATAGATAAACTATTTTTCATAAGTGTAAACCACTCTTTTTCGCCGAATTGCACAGCATTACCGTGATTTTTCCAATCTCCGCTAAATACATAATAGTGTAAATCAATGGCGTCCATATATTTGCCTGCTTTTTGCATAACAGGGTCAGTCCAACGGGTATCACCACCGCCAGGACCACAAGCCACTTTTACAATTTTATTGCCCGAATAACTGTGTACATATGTCTGGAAATTTTTATAGACATCAGCATAATATTCAGGCGTCATATTCCCGCCGCATCCCCAATTTTCGTTGCCTATACCAAAATAAGGAACTTTCCAGGGTTCATCGCGGCCATTCTCTCGACGTAAGTTCGCCATATCACTATCGCCGTCTGAAGTCATATATTCAATCCAGTCCCGCATTTCCTCAATAGTGCCAGAACCTACATTACCCGCCACAAACGCCTCACAACCCAACTGTTCACAGAGGTCCATAAATTCATGCGTGCCGAACTGATTTGTTTCAGTACCTCCCCAACTACTGTTTATTGTCTTTAAGCGTTTATCTCGCGGTCCTACACTGTCTTTCCAATGATATATATCCGCAAAACAACCGCCGGGCCAACGCAACACGGGTACATCAATCTTTTTAAGTGCTTCGACCACGTCTGTCCTGATACCCCTTATATTAGGAATATCCGAATCCTCCCCCACCCAGAAACCTTCATATATGCAGCGCCCCAGATGCTCGGCGAACTGGCTGTAAAGATACTTGCTGATCTGCTGGCCGGGTTGATCCGCCCGGATGACCAGCTCCAGGTCATCGGCCAGGGTGGGCGTGCTGAAACAGCCCGGCAAGAAGATTGCGGCGGCGAGTACTGCGGATTTCAC
>CAZNJA010000068.1:0-6359 GCA_964573245.1 uncultured bacterium | reverse complement strand
TCAACTATTTGGCAAGAAAAAGCAAGCGCTATTTTAGGGATACTCGCGGATATTGATTTCAAAAACCTGTCATAAAAACCTTTCCCCTTCCCTATTCTATTTCCGTTTTTATCAAAAGCGATTCCCGGAACTATAATCAAATCGATAAGTTTTATGGGGATGGTTTTAATTTTTTCTTTTATAGGTTGAAGAATTCCAAAAGGTCCGGGTTCTAAATCTTTTAAACTCTCGATCTTGCAGGGAAGCATTATATTTTGCGATTCCAAAATAAAAGGCACCGCTACTTTTTTGCTTTCCGATAACGCTGTTTCTATTATGTCAAAGGTTGAAACCTCTCTTTCCGTGGAAAAGTAAACCATTATAAACGAAGAGTTTTTATATTCACTAAGTGAATAAAGGCGAGACTGGACAGTTCTGCTTTTCTCTTCTAAAAGGGAGACAGGAAATTCGTCAAGGAGTTTTTTTATCCTGCTCCGTAACTCTTTTTTGTTTTCTTTTTCGCCATTCATCTAATCTTTGTTTTATTATTTTTTCATATCCTTGAAAAGAAGGGATATAGTAATGTTTTCCGTTTACTCCATAATCTTGCTGGACAAAATGTCCTGGAAAAGAATGCGCATATTTGTATCCTACGCCTCTTCCTAATTTTTCCGCTCCTTTATACGAGCCGACTTGAAGATGAGGCGGCACTTTTCGGGTTCTTTGTTCTTTTATGTCTTTGGACGCTTTTTCTATTGCTTCGTAACTTGCATTGCTTTTCGGCGCACACGCTACATATATCGTTGCCTGCGCAAGAGGGATTCTTCCTTCAGGCATGCCGATAAGTTCGCATGCCTGGAAACACGCATTTGCGATAACCAATGCCTGCGGGTCTGCATTTCCAACGTCCTCGGAAGCGCATATAACTATTCTTCTGGCTATAAATCTCGGGTCTTCTCCCGCTTCTATCATTTTTGCAAGCCAATAAAGAGCCGCATCTGGATCAGAGCCCCGCATGGATTTTATAAAAGCTGAAATTGTATCATAATGTCCTGTTTCATCTTTATCGTACACAACGGCTTTTTTCTGAATAGATTCTTCTGCTACAGCAAGAGTAAACTCGATAATTCCATCTTTGTTTTTGGGAGTGGTCAAAACGCCGATTTCCAGCGCATTCAGTAATTTTCTCGCGTCCCCGTCGCTCATTTTAATAAGATGCTCTATGGCTTTTTCTTCAATTTTGATATTGTATTTGCCGAGTCCTTTTTCTTTATCTTCCAACGCTCTTTTTAAAACTTTTTTTAAATCGTTGTTGTTCAAGGGATAGAACTCAGCAACTGTGGAACGTGAAACCAACGGGGCGTTTATGAAAAAGAAGGGATTGTGCGTCGTGGCTCCAATTAAAGTGATTACATTGTCTTCCACAGATGGTAGAAGAGCATCTTGCTGTAATTTGTTGAAACGATGGACTTCATCTATAAAGAGAATAGTGCTTTTGTTGTTTAAAGCATATCTTTGTTTTGCTGCGTCTATAAATTTGCGGAGTTCTTCCACTCCGGAAGTGACAGCATTTGTTTTTTCGAAATGCGATTTGGTTTTGTGGGCGATTATATGCGCAAGTGCTGTTTTACCCGTGCCTGGAGGACCAAACAAAATAAGGGAACTAATCTTATCCGCCTCTATTGCTCTTCTTAATAGTTTGCCCGCGCCTAACAAATGTTCTTGTCCAACAAATTCAGACAAAGAAATCGGCCGCATTCTAATCGCAAGAGGAGAATTACTTTGCTTTGTAACGGGGTTGTCATTAAAGAAAAAATCAGCCATGATTTTTTTATCTGAAAATTTCGAAATCTAAAAAGGTGAGTGGATGACTATATCAGCATTTTTTTTAGCATTGTTCATCCAGTCTTCATAGGCTTTTGCTGCTTTTAAGTCATAAATTTTTCTTTTGATTAATTCGCTTACTTCGGAAATCGGCGCATATTGAGAAAGTTTTTTTGCTTCTAATTTGATGATATGGTAACCCATCGAAGTGAAAACGGACTTTGTGAATTCGCCGACTTTTAGTTTGGAAACGGCTTGTCTGATTTGCGGCTGGAGTTGTTCAAGATAAATAAAACCTAAATCTCCTCCACTGGAAGCGTTTGGCCCTTCAGAATATGATTTTGCAAGCAAAGAAAAATCTTCTCCATCTTTTAATTTTTGGAAAATTTCTTCTATCCTTTTTTCTGCTTCATTCTTTTCCAAATCTTTAATTAAAATCTGCGAAATTTTCACTTGGGCAGGCATTAAAAACGAAGATTTATTTTCTTCATAAAAATTCGCGACCTCTTCTTCCGTGATCCTAATGTCTCTGGTGATGTTTAACCTGGCGAATTTCCCTATTTTCAATCTTGATTTTGTTTTTTCTTTGAATTCGTCAAATGTAAAACCTTCTTTTTCTAACTGGTTGTAGAATTCATCATCCGTAGAGAATTCTTTTTTGAATTCTTCCACGCTTTTTTTAATTTCTTCTTCTGAAATTTCAATTTCTGCCCGCTCGGCACCTATCAACAAAATCTTCTCTTCTATCGTTTCTTTCAACACATTCTCCTTTGCTTGCTCCAAATACTTTTGCAACTCTTCTGCCGTGTAGATTTTTTTGTAATATCCCGTTATGATGTCCAGCCTTTCTCTTAGTTCAGAAGCAGTAATTACCTCCTCATCTACCGTTGCAGCGATATAATCCACAATTTCGGCATGAGCATTGGCAATATAAAATATGTTGAAAAGAATTACTAAAAAGACAAATTTTATGTTTTTCATTTGAAATTTCATCTCGTCAATCAAAAAGTTAAGGTTTGGATTTTTTTGTATTGTAATCTATTGAGCGAATTCTTTCAATAAGTCGAAGGTTTGTTGAATAATTTTCCCATAATCCGTTTTTTCTGATTTGACAGGGAAACATAATTCTTCTTGGGCACTCACAAAACAGGGATATTTTGCGGATAATTGGCTTATTTTTTTTCGCAGGTCTTGCTTCTTGGAAAATCTTAAAAGGATATTGTTTTCTTTTATGACAATGTGTTCAATTCCGAGTCTTTGAGCGTTTATTTTGATTTTGGCGATATCTAACAAAAGTTTTGCGGAAATGGGCAGAACCCCGAATCTGTCTTTGAGTTCCGTTTTCAATTCTAAACATTCTTTTTCTTCGCTCAATTCGGCGATTCTCTTGTATATAGACAGTTTGGCGGGCTCATCGGATATATAACTTGAAGGAATATAAGCGGAGATTTTCAAATCTATTGTTGTAGATATTTTTTTATCGGGTTTTATACCCTTTAATCTGTTTACGGCGTCTTTCAATATTTTTATGTAAAGTTCCAGCCCCACTTTCATTATGTGCCCGTGCTGTTCTTTGCCGAGCATATTTCCCGCGCCTCTTATTTCCAAGTCCTGCATTGCTAATTGGAATCCTGCGCCTAAGTGCGAAAATTCTTCCACAGCGCGGAGCCGCTTTTTTGCCTCTGAAGTTAATGGTTCTCTTTGTGGTATCAAAAAATAAGCGTAAGCTTGCAAATTATATCTGCCTACTCTGCCACGCAACTGATATAAGTCCGCAAGACCGAATCTTTGAGCATTACTTATGATTATCGTGTTAGCGTTCGGGATATCCAAACCGGATTCGATTATGGTAGTCGTAACCAAGACATCTATTTTTTTGTTGATGAAAAGCAGCATAATCTTCTCAAGTTCTTTTTCATGCATTTGTCCGTGCGCAAATTCCACTTTTGCGTTCGGCACTAGTTTTCTTACAAACTCTGCGACTTGGATTATATTCTCTACCCTGTTATGAAGGAAAAAAACTTGCCCCCCTCTTGAAATTTCGTTTTGTATCGCCTCTTTAATCAATTCTTCGGAAAATTCGGATATTGTTGTTTTTACTGCCAATCTGTCGCGAGGCGGTGTGTTTATCATACTCAATTCCCTTACGCCGGAAAGCGTTATATATAAAGTTCTGGGAATGGGAGTAGCGGTTAAAGTAAGCACATCCACGGTTTTTTTGAAGATTTTCAATTTTTCTTTGTGAATAACTCCGAAACGCTGCTCTTCGTCCACAATCAGCAGTCCCAACTCTTTAAAACTTATATCCTTTTGTAATAATCTATGCGTTCCGATTACTATATCTACATTGCCCACTTTCAAATCGTTTATTATTTTTTTCTGCTCGGCTTTGGAGCTGAATCTTGAAAGCATTTCCACTCTGAGGGGATAATCTTTCATTCTGTCTTTAAAATTAAGCCAATGTTGTTGAGCAAGAATTGTTGTCGGGACTAGAATCGCCACCTGCTTATTATCCATTACCGCTTTGAAAGATACTCTTATGGCAACTTCCGTTTTGCCGTAGCCTGCATCCCCACAAAGAAGCCTGTCCATGGGAAAAGGCTTTTGCATATCTTCTTTTACTTCCTGCGCAGCTTTTAACTGGTCTTTGGTTTCCTCGTATATAAAAGAGGCTTCGAATTCCTTTTGCCATTGGTTATCATCTGAAAAGGCAAAACCGCTTTTTGCTTTTCTTACCGCTTCCATATTGAGAAGTTCAAAAGCTATGTCCTGGCAAGCTCTGGCAACTTTTTCCTTTTCATTTCTCCACATAGAAGAACCCAAATGAGACAGTTTGGGGCTTTTCTCTTCAATTCCAATATATTTATGCAGTAACCCCAAGCCTTCCAGCGGCACATACAAAATCGCTCCCGAGTCGTACTCCAACATAAGACATTCTTTGGCTATGTCGGCGACTTTAACCCTATTTAACCCCAAATACCTTCCTATTCCGTGAATTAAATGGACAACATAATCTCCTCTTTTTATGTGCAAAGGAGAAGATATGCTTTCTGTTTCCCTAAATTGATGGAAAGGTTTTTTGAATTTATAACGGGAAAAAATTTCTTTGTCGGTAAGAATCGCTGTCTTCAACGGTTCAAGCATAAAACCGCAATCTATGCGCCCAATTTTCAGGAAAGTGTTGTCTTTTGGGTATAAACCTTTCTCTTTTAAAATTTCTTCAAGCCGCTTTTTTTCTCCCTCGTTATAAGACACGAAAAAAACATTGGTTTTTTCTTTCTGCCATTCTTTCACTTCCTGCTGTAATTTGTTGAAATCAGCCGCGAATCCCTCAAGAGATTTGAAAGGTAAAGAAAATATCTTCGAATATTCTCCAATAGGGCTTTGCGGAATTTGCGATGTAAAAAAAACATTTTTGGACAAAAGCTCTTTTCTTATTCGCTGCCATTTAAAAAAATTATTTTCTACGAAATTTTTATGTTCTTGGGTGTCTTCAGAGTGCGTTTGTGACATTATTTCTGCCTGTTGCTTGAGTTCGCCGCTGTTGTTCAAACATACTAAAACGTCTTCCGGCAAATAAGAAAAAATAGTACAGTTTCTTTTTTTGTCCGGCAATTCTTCTTTTGGAAGAATAATCGCTTCGTTTATCTTCGCCCCGTTAGAAGTCCGATGCGCTAGCGTACCTGCCCGCAAAGATTTGGCAGGCGGGTCGGCAATTGCTTTTGGCAACTTACTTCTAACGGGGTAAATTATGGATTTTTGCGTGGCAGGGTCAAAATGACGGATAGATTCTATTTTGTTTTCAAAAAATTCTATTCTTAAAGGGTCGTCGTAAAAATAAGTGTAAACGTCCAAAATAGAACCGCGAAGCGTCCACGTTCCTCTTTCTTCCACTATATCTTTTCGCTCATAACTCATATCGTTCAATTTTTCTATAAGTTCCGAGCGTTTTTTATCGCCTATTTTAAATTTGACGACGGCGGAAGAAAAGGAGGCAGCAGAAGGCATTTTTTGAATGAAGCCCTTCAATGAAGCAATAACGAAGGGACAAGAATCTTTATCTAACAAGGAATAAAGGTTTGATATCCTTTCGTTTTGAATCTCACCAGAACCCGCATCGGAACTCTTTGCCGAAAAATCATAACCTGGAAGATAATATACCCCCCCACTAAAGTTTTTTGTGTGGGAGTAAAGCTGTTTTATATCGGCAAATAAATTTTGGGCTTCTTCCTCGTCCGCAAGGACAACAAGAAACGTTTTGTTTATATTCTTTTTAAGCCCCGAAAGGAAAAAAGCCAAAGGTGTCCGATATACGCCCCTGACCCATATCCTTTCGCCTTTTTTAAGCGAGGAAACGATATCTCTAAAAGCAGGCCACTTATCAAGTTTTTTGGTTAAATCGGTAAAAGAATTTGACATAATAATTTATTACATATAGTATTGCATTTCATTATACTGAAGGTTACATTTTAATCAATTCGATCCAACCTCGCGTATATATAATAATATAACAAATAATCTGGAGGAGACAAAAATGAAAAAGCTTTTTACAGGTA
>CAZNJA010000067.1:0-6363 GCA_964573245.1 uncultured bacterium | reverse complement strand
AGAAAAAGCTAAATACGGAAAAGTTCAGTTGGGACAGTTATCTGTTTTTTATAGGCAGCTTGCAACGATGCTTGAAGCAGGCGTTCCGATAGTAAACGCAATAAAAGACCTTTCCGACCAATCCGAAAATCCGAATTTGAGCGCAATTGTAGCTGATCTCGCAAATCAAATAGAAGGCGGAAAGAGTTTCTCCGACGCCTTGAAAAAATATCCCAATGTTTTTTCGTCTTTAGTTATAAATATGGCGGCTACGGGAGAAGAATCAGGCAATCTGCCAAAAGTCATGACAGAACTTGCTTCTTATACGGAAGACCAAGTTGCTTTAATAAGACAGGTGCGCGGAGCTATCGCTTATCCTGCGTTTATTGCTGCTTTTTTTGTCATCTGCGTTGGCATTGTAGTTTTTTTCTTAATCCCCAAGTTTAAAGATATTTTCGCTTCGTTTGGAGCTAAACTTCCTCCTATTACCAGTATGGTTTTAGGAATCTCCGAGTTGATTATAAGAAATGTGCTTTACGAGATTGTGTTTGTAGGCGGATTGGTTTTTTCCATATTTATGTTCGGCAAAACAGATAAAGGCAAACATATATATGCTAGAGTGAAAATAAAAGCGCCTCTTTTTGGAAAACTTTTTCACAAGGTTATTTTAAGTAGGTTCTGCCGTTCATTATCTACTCTATTGGACGGCGGTGTTGCTGTAATACATTCTTTAACTATATCTTCTAAAGCGGCTGGAAGTATTTTGCTGGAAGATTTTATTGAACGAACCATTTCCGGAATAGAAAAAGGTTCCACTATGTCGGGCGAATTGGGGAAAAGTTATCTTTTCCCTAAAATGATGGTGAAAATGATTCAGGTTGGAGAGAATTCCGGGACCGTTCCTCAAATGCTTATACGCCTTTCAAAATTCTACAGTGATGAAGTAAAAGTCGCGGTTGCGGCTCTTACTTCTATAATAGAGCCGCTACTCATTGTTTTGTTGGGCGGAGTAGTGGGTATTGTGGTAGTTGCCATCTATTTCCCTATATTCTCTCTTGCTTCAGGTATGAAGTAATCCCGTTAGACCCGTAAAGAGAGATGTCTCTAACGGGTTTAGAAATTAATTTCTTTACGAGATAAAAATAAAGCAGGCAGTAACAAGCAGAATATGGTTTGGAAATAATATCGGAGTTTCACGTTTTCCTCTTGAATTTTATGAACACCGGCATAGGAACTTGTACCCGGTGATATAATAAGAGTTGGGATAAGCAAATGAATAGAGAAACAGGTGTTACACTTATAGAAGTGATGGTGGCTATTATGATTTTCACGATTGTGATGGTAGGCGGATTTGTTTTTTTCTTTTATGGCAGAACCTATATTGCTCATTCTAATCATCAGAGAATGGCGTTGGAACTTTCTAAAGAGAAAATAGAGATATGCAAAGCGTTTGGTTATGATAGTGCGATAGACGAGCCCGTGACCGGTGCCCCTCTTGGCGGTATCCAGTTTAGCCGCAGTGTTTCTGTGGTAGCGAAAACAGATAGTGGCGTATATAAAGAACTAACAGTCGCGACAAGTTGGACGGAAAGAGGTAACAATTATAATGTCCAGCTTGTTACCATAATAGCGCAGGATTAATATGATGACTATTATTAAAAGGTTAAATAATTCTAAAGGGATGTTGTTTACGGTTAAACCCGAATCAAATCAGGGTAAACGAAGAATGATGATGAATCTACAAGGAAAAAAAGGCATCACTTTAATAGAAATGATGGTTGCGATAATAGTCCTTTCGATATTTATATTAGCTGTGGGTATGATTCTTGTAAGTTCTGGGAAATTTTGGGATAGTGGATGGACACAGGTAAAACTACAAAGTGATGCTTCTTATGCTTTCGCAAGAATAGAAAAAGTGGCAAGAGAAGCGTCAAAAGTATCAACTAATCCCGGCGGGGGCTCGACATTACAACTTATCAAAGAAGTTGGAGGAATCACGGAATGGACCAAGGTATTTCAATTAAACGCAAAAACGCTCCAATTGGATTCGGAAAATATTATAAGTGGAATCAGTAATTTGAGTTTTGCATATCAGGCCGGAAGCGCGACAGCAATTATAGTGAATTTAACTTTACAGGAAGATGATTCTCAGGTAGTTTTTAGAACAACAGTTTTTTTGAGGAATTCATTATGATAATAAAATGTTTTAGAAATAACAAAGGAATAGCTCTTGTTGCAGTAATGATATTTACAATAATTTTACTGATTTTCGGAGCTACATTTTTAAGGTTGGCAACAACAGAACGTATTGCTGCTGATAAAGATTTTTATCTAAGTCAATCCTTTTATTTATCGGAAGCCGGTGCTGAAAAGGCTATAGCATATCTTGAATCCTTGCCTATGCCTCCGATAGGGACCAGTTCTTTTGACCCTTTTGGCGGCTGGAAGTCTTTAGTTTCAGCAGGTTCTTATAAAGTTTTGATTACACCTAATAGCGCTAATCCAGGATCTTTTTTAAAAAGATACACTATACTGTCTGAGGGTAAAGCAAGCACCTCTGGATTTTCTGTTACTAAAAAGGTTGAGGTGCAAGTTTCCCGTGAGAATTTCGCCAAATTTATATATTTCACTAATTATGAAGAATCTGCATCAGGGACAAAAATATGGTTTTTTAATGGCGATGTGATTCAAGGTCCTGTTCATTCCAACGATCAGATACATATATATGGTTCTCCCATTTTTATGGACTTGGTAACTTCTACTGCGGAGACTTTTGACTATTATCACGGAGGACCGCCGCAGGATAATCCTGATTTTCAGCAAGGGTATCAATTAGGTGTTGCTCCAATAGACATGGAAAAACACAAGACATTGACCAGGTTGGAAGATTTGTCTAGTTCGGGAGGATTAAAACTTACTTCGGATTCAAAGATTCAATTGAATGCAGACAGCACTCTTACTTATTGGCCTAAAACTGGAGGAAATTGGTCATTCCCATCATCGATTACATGGGGTAGCCCCACAACTGTTAGTTTGCCTTCTAACGGAGTGATTTATGTGCAAGAGAGGGCTTTAATATCGGGAACTTTGAGTGGCCGTCTTTCAATTGCGGCAGAAAACGAAATTTATATTGCGGAAGACGTTGTATATTCCATTGCTCCGACAGAACCTACCTGCGTTGATGCTTTGGGATTGATAGCGGGCAATAATATAGTTGTTTCTAAAGGCAGTCCCTCCGGAAGCAGTTTGACAATTCATGCCACTATGATGGCTTTTGACGGCTCCTTTTATGTGAAGAATTATTCCTCAATTCCAGTTATGGGGAATTTAACCGTTTATGGCGGAATTATACAAAATAGACGCGGTGCTGTCGGAACCTTTAATTCTTACACAGGACAAAGAGTAAGCGGATATCTAAAAGATTATCATTACGATAATCGCGTAACAGATGAACCTCCTCCTTATTTTCCCACTACCGGTAAATATGACAGGGACTCATGGCAGGAACAGCCCGCTGTCTGGGAATAAAACAAGAAAAATTAAAACAAGAATTGTCATGCTGCTTGTTATTCAAAAAGGATATGTTAAAATAACTTTGAAATGTTTAATGTCAATAAGGGTTTAGTTGGTTTGGATATTGGTTCGTCTACTATAAAATTAGTGGAATTGAATAAAGATTCCGGTGGGATAAAACTTTTATCTGCCGGTATGGTGAATAATCCTATCAGAGAATGGAAAGAGAAAAACATTCCTGAAGCCGAAGATGCGATAGCCGAATCTATAAAGGATGCGTTTAGAAAATTTAGTATAAAAGGGAAAAATGTCGCAATAGCGTTAGGAACATCTGATGTCATATTTGATTATCTCAAATTTCCTCCCCTCAATGAAAAAGAATTGACAAATGCAGTACGGTTAGAAGCCGAACAACGAATTTCTTCGGATATAAATGGGGTAAGCATTGACTATAAAAGGTTAGAAGTAAAAGATGAAAAAGGACAGGAAAATATTTTATTGGTGGCTGTGCCCAAGGAGATAACAGGTAAGAAAGTTGAGATTGCGGAAAAAGCCGGATTGGAACCTTTGATTATGGATGTTGAACCGCTTGCTCTTTTAAATTGTCTCATAACTTTAGCGGATGATTCCCAAAAGGGAAACGGGAGCATCGGCATATTAAACATAGGTTCGAATATTACAAACCTTGGTATTATATCCAAAGATAATATCCCCACTATAAGAAATATAAATTTTGGAGGAGATAAGTTTAGCAATTTTATCGCAAGAGAGCTCAAACTTTCTTTAAAAGATGCGGAAAATCTTAAAAAAGAACCAGAGAAATTAAAGCTCAAAGGCGTAGATATTCCCCGAATGTTTGAAAAACAGACTATTTCGCTTATAAACGAAATAAGAAGTTCCATAGAATATACTCATAAAAGAAAAGGCAAGCAGGCAGAAGATAAAAATAAGGCAGATGTAGGCTGCATCAAAAAAATATTTCTAACCGGAGGTGGTAGTCTTCTTGCGGGGATAGATGTCTTTTTATCCGAAAATTTGGGCATGGAAGTAGTAAAATGGAACCCGTTTGATAAATTGCAGACAAGCGGCTTGATAGACAATTCATTGGAAGATAATGGTTATTTATTCCCAATAGCTATCGGGTTAGGAATGAGAACAGCATGATTTTCGAGATAAATCTTTTAAAAGATAGGGTAAAGCAGCAAAAAAGAAGAAGTTTTTTAAGGGCAATTCTTTATGTAGAATTGTCTTTATTCCTTATAACTTTTATTGTCCTTGGTTCATATCGTCTATCTCTCTACTATAAATTTGAAGACATTCAAAGAAAACTTGTTATGTTGAATGAAGATATAGTGTTCCTTTCTAAAGAAGGCGCAACACTTACAAACTTAAGAGAAATGAACGAGAAATATGCACAGATAACCTCTCAACTGTTCACAATAAGCGAATTAACAAAAAACAGAGTTATTCTGTCTCATAAACTTAAAGGTATTTCCACGATTATACCCGACAATGTATGGATTTATGAATTTAACATTGACGACGAACCCGTTGAAAAGCAAGACGAAAAAAATTTAGGGAAAGCAAAGGTATTGTATTTGTTCGGTTTTATAAGGGCGGAAAAAGAAGAAGCTTTCGCAAATATCCAGTCTTTTATAAAAAATTTGGAAAACGAACCGCTTTTTGTAAACAATGTCGAAAGCATGAAACTCTCTTCTTTTTCCAAGCCCCAGTCGAGAAGTTTGGAAAATGTCATGGAGTTTAAAATAGAATGCCAAATTTCAAGATAATAAAAACGCACATTAAAAACATAATGGGTTGGAGTATAGTGGTGTATTTCTTTGCCGTTGTATGTTTTTATTTTTCTGCAATAATGCCGTTTAAAAGACAACTTGTTTTTTCCGAACAAAAAACTTCTATATTGGAGCAAACAGTCAAACAGTTGAAGAGCGAATATGCAAAGAAATGGGAAGAGCAAAAGGGAGAAGTTCTAGAGATTATTGAATCATTTCAGCAAAAAGAAGACGAGAAAGATGCTGTTTTAACTGAATTCTTTCGGATAAGTCGGGATTTTGACGTAAACATTGAGCAAACCGAACCGTTGGATGAAGAATTTCTTGCAGACACGGTACTCAAATATTCATGGAAAATAAGTTGTTATGCAGATTATCCCACGCTGGGGGCATTTTTCAACGAATTGGAGAAAAACCCTATGTTTTTGTGTATAGAGACTCCTACCATTCAGTCGGAGGCGGACCGACAAACGAAAAAACATAAAGCTGAATTTTTGCTTTCGACTTATAGGTTAAAGGGTAAAAAATGAACGAAAAAAAACAGGCAATTGTTATTTTCGGCTTGATATTGGTGCTTGTTTTGGTTTGGATTGTTGTTTTACAGCCGTCTAAAAAAGGTCAACAGGATGAATCTAACGTATCGGAAGAAGAAAACGGACTTGGATTCAAAGTTATACTCGAGGTGGCGGGAAAGTATTACAAAGATAAGGAAGATGTGCAAGAATTATCTTTCGAAGCGGGAAAGGATCCGTTCTCTTTGGAAATGAGGATGGTTGAGTTCAATGAAGATGTCATTAGTTCTATAAAATTTGAGGGATTTATCTTAAAAGGTATTCTTTGGGATTCACGAAAACCTTTAGCAGTTATAAACGACGAAGTGGTTGGAGAAGGTAGTCTTATAGGAGAAGTAAGAGTAAAAGAAATAGAACCTGACTATGCTGTATTGGAATATGAAGGAAAAGAGAAACATCTTTTTATTGAGGGGTTAACAGATGTTGGGAAAGAAGAAGAAAAACAACCTAAAACGGAGGGAATAAGGGATGAGAAAGATATCCCAGATCTTACTTATAAGTATTTA
>CAZNJA010000066.1:0-6902 GCA_964573245.1 uncultured bacterium | reverse complement strand
ATTAGTTTAAAAGGCACTATTATCGGAGGCGGCGCTAACCTATACTGCCTTCCTTCGTTAGTTAGGACAACAACATCTCGGGTAACAGAACCTACCATAAAAATCCCGACTTGTTGCCCTGCTCTAACATTATAAACAGTATTAGTCCTCTTATCCCTCAAAGAGGCAACAAAAGTGCCTGTCGCAGTAGAAGTTATGTTTACACATTCAAAATTCACATCAGGCGAAGTCACAACCGGTTTTTTTGCTTCAACAGGGAAAAAAACAGCTCTATCCGATATTAGTCTGTAATATTCAATAGGTTTCCCCTCTATGTAGGATTCCAAATCGAGAATATGCACACTTTCCGGTTTTAGGGTTACTGATGGTGGCGGTTGCACTTTTTCCCTAAACCCTTTAAGTTCTTTTTCTTTATTTGCTCCCAACAATAAAAGCGAGCCAAGCGCAACCAATAAAACCAACAAAATGCCGAGAATCAATTTCTCATAATTCTCTTTACACCACGATAATATATTATTAACGTTCAACATTGAATTTTAAGTTTTCCAACTAAATTATTTAATGGAACATCATTGCCATCTTATAATAGAGAGGTTTAAATTTATTTGTATAAATTTTTCCATCTCTGTAGTTCTACTTGTTGTCCCCCTCGCATAACTTGCAGAAGTCACACGAGAGCGATAATCACTGGAGGTATCAGATGACATTGATGTTTCTCTGCTTACCACCACTGATACAAGAGAAAAGCCTCTTGTTATAAAAAATCCTTCTTTATTGTTTTCCAACGCAAATAAAAGTTTGGGCAGAGAAGGCATGTCGCATCTCAAACTTATAATTAAAGGGATATCTTCGTAAGCACCTTTGTTTGTCTTCTGGCCCAACATCACACTATCTATTGAAATTATCCCAACTTCAAGCAACAAATCAATAACCGTTTCAGTAAGATACAGACTCCTTATCAGTTGCGGTGCTTCACTCTCAAGCGGCAAAATACTGGGTAACCCTAAATCTTCGGAGAAAATTTGCGTTCCCTTTTTCGAAGCCTTAGCTCGAATTCTATCTTTACTATTTTTCAATTCCTCAAGGAAAAATAAAGAGGAATTGACATCCTGAGGAATTGATGTTCTCTTATAAGTAGGCAATTTTGCTTTTAAATCTTCATAGGCTTGTTCTAATTGTGCATTGTTTTCTTCCATAGCATTAATCAATTCACTCGAGGGTAAATTATCAGATGAATAAATCTTTTCAAGTTTGCTTACATTTTCTGAAAGAAGTTTATTCTCTTCGTTAGTTTTCTTTAACAAAGAACCCCCAAAGAACGAAAACAAAACAATTATAATGACTAATGCTATTATATATGGCAAACTCTGTTTAAACATATTTCTTAAAGGCTCCCCTGCCCATCATAAATTCTCTTAATTTGTCATCACTTTCCCATTTTTTTCTGTTCGAAATTTTTTGTAAATGGGTAATTAAGTCCATATCTTCTAACCTTTTTGAAGTTCTATTGCGAGCATAAATTGCACCTGCTCTTCTCCCAATTCCCTTGCTGAAAATGCTCCTGTTGCTGGAGTATCCCCCCTGTTAGAACCTCTGGACGTTCTACCAATCACTCTAGCCCTTGTCTCAGAGGTGATACTTGCTGCCTCTCCTACTTGTGATATAGGTACTACGGACACCAATTCCACCGTTTTAAACAAGGATGAAGTTCTCAATTGCTTAATATATTCATCGACAACAGGATAAGAAACGGTAATACAATTTAAGAATATAGTTTGTATTTCTCCTCCCGCTGTAAGGGGCATTTGTCCATCAGAACTACCTGGCATATCGGAATCCCGTCTACTAAACCCAGCAGGTGCATCTCCACTTCCACCCCGCGATGGACCAGACGCAATAGGGACAACATCCCCGCTTCCACCCCGCGATGGACCAGACGCAATAGGGACAACCTCCCCACTTCCACCCTGCGATGGACCAGACATAATAGGGACAAAATCTTCACCTGAACCTAGAGATGGGACGCTCCTCTGCTGGTTAACCCCATAAGATGCACCCAACGCTGAAGATGAATCTATTCCTGTGGACACTGTCCCTGCTTCCTGGCTAGATATCCCTACAATATATACATCTGTTGGAGTAAATTCGGAAATTTCAAGAAGGATTTTGGATAGCAGAAATTTTTGTTTTATAATCGATTCAATATCTTTAAGTTGCGCTACGAGATTTTCTCGTTGTCTTTTCAATTCTTCAATCCTAGAAATATAGGGAGTATAACTTTTAAGAATTGGCTTTACAATTTCATTTTTCTTCTTACTTAAATTATAACTTCGTACACCCAGAAGCAGCGTAAAGCATCCTATCAATACTATTACAAAAAGAGATGCAATAAACGGCAATCTTTTCTTTGCCAACTTTTTCTTAATTAGAATTTGAGGAAGCAGCAAATTTACTTCAACAGGGAAATGCTCCAACATTCGAAGTGCCAATCCAGTGCTCACGCACAAATTACTTGCTTGAAGAGTTGAACCATCAAAATTGCCAACTATTTTGTGAAAAGGATCAATTTCTTTAACCTCTGCTCCAAAAGAATTTTTTAGCAGATTAGCAAGATTAGAGTTTTTTGGAAATTCACCTGATATATACAAATATTGAAAATGAGTTGCTTTTTCCACCTGTGATAAATAGTAATTGGTGGTCCTCTTGATTTCAGCCGTCAAATCTTCCCAGACAGACAAAATTGCAGGCGAGATATCTTCCATGAACGCTTGTTCGGTAAGAATCTCATTTGCTTTTTCTATTTCCACTCCTTTTATCTCGGCTATCTTCTTTAATATATTCTTCCTGCCTATGGGAACTGCTCGAGTAAATGCTATTTCTCCATTATTCTCAATAGATACGTCGGTATAACTAAACCCAAAATTTATCAAGATGCCTGTTTCTTTTTCCGGCAACAAATCATTAAAAACAAGACAGTTGTGTAAAGCGAGTGATGAGGTGTCAACAACATCCGGAGTTTTATTTATAGAATTTTGTAAAAGTTGTAACCGATCGTTAACAAAACTTCGTTTTACAGCCACCATCAACACTATTATTGGCCCGGGAATTTTACTGATTGGAGAAATTATTTGATAATCCCATATCACTTCACTTAAAGAGAAAGGGACTTGTTGTTGAACCTCAAAAGATATTATTTGTTTCAATTTAGAATGCGACACTGGGGGAAGTTTCACTTTCCTTACAAAACTGATTTGTCCGCCAACACCAAAAGAAATCCCATCTTTTACAAAATCTACCCCCTCAAAGGCTTTGATTATATTATCTACCAATGCCTTATTTCCATCTTCTTTTTGGGTTATCGGCATTTTCAGCGATTTTGCTTCAACCAAGGCTATGCCTTGCGCGGTTTTGGCTAACTTTACAAGATTAACGCGGTCGCCGGTAAATTCTATACCTACTGCCGATTTAAATTTTTCTTCGGGCATCTTGGAATTTTAACTTTCAAAAATACAATTAATCAAATAGTTAAAACAACCGAAATTTTTCCGTTATTCAACAACGAATACTTAATTGAACGCAAGAGCAAGTATATCAGATATTAATAAATTTGGTCAAGAAGCATATTAAAACTAAAAAGGAATCCTTAGAAATTGCGGTTTTACTTTTTGAGTTCCTGCTTTTGCCTTTTTATTATTCCCCTATCTCTCTAAAATACTTGTAAAGGTTTTGCGGGGAAACAGTAGAATACGGAGGGTAATCCGAGTCGGTTATAGTAAATGTCCTTTTCGCAGGAGTCGGGTCCATCCCATTTTTATCTTTTGTCTGCACTTGAAAAATGTAAGCGCCTATATTCAATGCAGCCGCGCCATTATAACTTTTACTTATATCACTGCTCCAAGGGGACCAATTAGTGTCTCCAGTTATTCTATATCTATATTCATAGGGTGGCATACCACCTACTCCTTTCCACCTAAATCCCACGTTTCCTATTTCTGTTTGTCCCGCCGGACCATAAGTAATAATAGTATTAGGCACTTCGGGCGTTATATACCAGACCCATACCACATCATTGGAAATTCTGCGACTACAGGGAATCCCAACTCCGCCACATGCACCAAGCCCATCTCTGTCTTTTGCCTTTACCCAAAATCTATACCATTTGCCCACGTCCAATCCGTCAAAAGACACAGAAGTAGCGTCAGTCCCGTAATCCTGCCAGTTCTCATCATCATTAGACTTATCATAACTATATTTAGGATCTCCTAACCCTTCCATAAAATCCTGCCCGTCAGCATAAATCAAAGGGTCCCCGCCATTAATCCATCCGGTCCCATCCCATAATTGCAGTTGATATTTAAACCTGCAAGGAGTAGTGTCAATAGCGAGCCAAGCAAAAGAAGCATATTTATGAGGATAAGGATTTGATGGATATTCTACAATAATAACTTGCGGGATATCCGAATCTACAGGGACTTTGTAGCCATAAACATCGCTTGATGTTTGGTATACGATAGAACTTATGTTCTCCACCATCGTATCAGCATGTGAATAACCCATATTTGGTGCTATCCATACTTCATGAGTATCACCAGATGTATCGTCTTTAATCCTGTCTTCCTCTTTCTCCGGAACTTCCAAATACCCTTCGTCCAAAACTCTGAATTGAATAAGATTCGTATCGCCGTCGGTAAACACAACATTCTTTGCGTATAACCATACAAAAGTATTCCTATTTTCGTCTGCTACTGTCAATTCTTCACCCACGCTGTCGGCTTTATCTGTATCGAACAATAGGATATCCTCGCAATCAAACCACCCACTCCACTCCCGCGGGGAAGAAGGAGAAGTAGTAAGACTATATCTATATTGAGCATTAAGCGATATTCCCGAACAATTATCTGGTTCCTCGGGAAATTCCGCATCTTTGTCAAATCCTTTGTGCGGTTTTGGCTCATCGACATTATAATTCTCATTATTCCTGTCTTTTACTTTCACCCTGACAGTTACTTGCTTTTTGGGAATCCATACGGGACTATTCCTTACAATTTCCGTTTCACCGCCGTCCCACTCTACCCAAACCTCGTCCCAATAATAATTATCGGTTTGATAGTAATTAGTAGTTGTTATATCACCGTAATTCTCTTTTATATGGTAATTCTTATCTTCTTCCACACCGGTATAGTCAGTTGCGGGCACAAATACTTGCGTCCCGCAAACTCTGTATGAGCCGGGCGGCGTCTTATCAAGAGTAAAAGTTATAGGGGAATCGGAGAAATCAGCGAAATCCGCCCCTTCCATTATAGCCGAGGGGTAGGACTCCGAAGAACCCCATTCATTTGTCACGGTCAAGCGAACATAATAAGTCTTATTGCCGGTATCGGTGACATCAAGCTCATTTTGCGAAAGGTCAAGGACATCATCCTCATCATGAGGTAATGAATAATAAGTGCTGTAAATACTTGTTGAATCGCTTTCTTTGTTGGTTCCTAAAACATTATCCCAATCAGTGTATATTCTTCCGTCCGTTGAAATTTCGCGTCCTACTTTAACAGTCAAAGTTCCAGAATCCCAAATTCCTACAAATGTTTCATCCTGATCAAGCGTATAAATCTGTATCCGATACGATTGCAATGGCAAATATTCGCCGGCCACATCCAAATACCTCCATCTAAACTGCGGAGTAGCGTCATGAATAGGAGAACTGACGGGGAACCATCTCCAGCCATCATCCGTTTCACCCGGATATTTTGTTTGTCCACTGCCGACATTATAAAATTCCCTAACCTGCAAACGCCATGGGTGAAGTCCCAAATCCAAATCACCGCCTTCAAATGCTGACAAAGCAGTCGGCAAAGTAAACCCTCCTACTCTTGCAAGTTCCTTGTTAAGTCTGATTCCGTCTGATATGGCTTGCTCAAGCCCGGGAGAAGCAATCTCTATAACCGCAGTATCGTTATTATTATCATATTCTACATCTCTTATTTCATAAACAGGTTTTATATCAGTAGTGAAACTTCCAAAACTTACTTTTAGGGGTATATACAAACCGGTATCGTTCTCTTCTGACTCGGCGTCTTCCAAATATAAATAAATTATGGTATCGCCAGCGCTATAATCGCCATCAACTTTATATCCCGTATACCTATGTCCTTCAGGACCAAGCCGAACAACTTCGTCATTCTCCGAATCGGCGACATAACAATCGCCTGTTGTCGGATTAACCGAAACTGCTTTCGGAGAATCAAATCCGTAAATTTTAGTATGATAACCAATAAAGGTATCAATATCATAACCATCGGGAATATCGCTGTCTAACTTTATAATATATGAATCAGTGCTATCATCACAGGCAACCCAGCAATTTCCTGTAAGCGGGTCAACATCCAAAGAAACAGGATTATCGAAACCGACTACTACTTTATGATGGCCGGATTCCGCGCTTATATCATAGTAAGCCATAGCCGCAATATCGCCAATAGCTTCATCGAGCCAAACAACATCACCATCATCAATAACCCAGCAATTTCCCAAAACCGAATCCATGCTAACTGCGACAGGTCTGGTAAATCCTCCGATTCGGGCAAGTTCTCTTGCCACAGTAGAGCCGTCCACCACACAGTTACGCAAAGCAGGTTCCAATATAACTCCGATAGATTCTTCCCCGCCAGTGTAATCAATAAAATTATCGCTTTCCGAAACAAAAGTCGCTTTAATCCATGTATCCGAGCGGGCTGTATCGGAAATTCGGATTTCATCTATCATGCCGTCTAAATTTTTGCCTATGAATAAATCATCCGTATTAATATTTATATTTCCCGCGAGTAAATCCGAATCCGCCTCTAATCCGTCAACATACAATCTTTGAGTAACGCCGTCATAGGTCATAACAACCTGCTGCCACT
>CAZNJA010000065.1:0-6905 GCA_964573245.1 uncultured bacterium | reverse complement strand
CTACAATGACCACGACTTTTTCTTCATTCATATAAAAGGCACGGATAGCGCAGGTGAAGACGGAGATTGGGAAAGAAAAGTTCAGGTAATCGAAAATGTCGACAAACTTATTCCCAGAATTCTTGAACTGAAACCTGAAGTTTTAATAATAACAGGGGACCATTCCACTCCCGCGCTTTTAAAATCGCATTCATGGCATCCCGTTCCTCTGCTTCTCTACTCTCCCACGTGCAGAATTGATGATGTGAATAATTTTTCCGAAACCGCCTGCACTAAAGGCGGATTAGGCAGGATAAGGGCATTGGAAATAATGCCGCTTGCTTTGGCTCACGCGCAGAAATTGGATAAATACGGAGCATAAAAATCACTCTTCTTTAGATAAGAAAAATCTTGCTTTTTAAATTTCGAAATGTCATACGAATACAGATTCAAACTCGCTGTCCTTCTTTTTATAATAGTCATTACGGCAGGAATATTCGGCTATATGACTATTGAAAAATGGACGCTTTTGGATTCGGTTTATATGACCATAGTAACTATCTCTACCGTAGGATTCGAAGAGGTTCATAATCTATCCACTGCAGGCAGAATTTTTACAATAGGGCTGATAATATCAAGTATTTCTATTTTAGCTTATGGCATTACTGCTATTTCCAGTTTCATTATAGAGGGACACTTTCGTGAAATAGGGAGGAGAAGAAAAATGGAAACAACAATTAAAAGTCTTAAAGACCATTTCCTTGTATGCGGAGAAGGTGAGACGTGCTTGCAGGTTGTCGAAGAATTACAAAGAGCAAAAGCTTCTTTTGTAGTAATTGCCAATAACATTCAAGAACTCGAGAAGAAGCAAGGATTGGTTTTAATACAAGGAGACGCAACAGACGATGAAATTTTGAAAAAGGCAAAAATAGAATACGCAAAAGGGCTTGTTGCATGCCGTGATTCTGATACGGATAATCTATTCATCACCCTTTCCGCGCGGGCGCTGAATCCCCAACTTAAAATTGTTGCCGAAGCGAGAGAAGAAATTTCACAAAGCAAAATGCTCAAAGCAGGGGCAGATAAACGTGGTCTCACCGGAAATTATAGGCGGGAGGAGAATGGCTTCGGTGCTTTTAAGGCCTACAGTCGTTTCTTTTCTGGATGTTATGACAAGAGGCGATAAAGATGTTACTTTAAGATTGGAAGAAGTAAAACTCCCTCCACATTCGCCGTTGGTAGGCAAAAGCATAAATGAAACAGAAATTTGCACAAAAACAGGCACTCTTGTGGTGGCAATAAAAGACAATCAAACCGACATAATCAAGTATAATCCCTCTCCTTCGTCAATCCTTAAGGAAGAAGATGTTCTTATTGTTTTGGGAGAGGAAACAGCAATCAATAAACTTTGTGAACTTTGTAATAAAGGTTAGATACAAAGAATCTCAAAAGCTAATAAGGTTCTTGTGTAATAGTGCCGCTTATAGAAATAGGCATAGACATAGGTTGTTGCATTTGAGGAGACTGGACTGTAATGCTTCCGTTCAATCTTAAATTTTGGTCCGAACGTATCATCCACCCGGTAGATTCCTCTATTTCTATAAGTCTCATCGCAGTTCCCGAGACATTATAGGAAAGGTTCATATTCCCCATCTCCATAGAACCAGTATCGCGATTGGTCCGAATCATAGCAAAAATATCTATTACTGCTACTCCGTTTTTTCTTTCCTTCAAAGTATATATAGCGTCAACGACCATGGGAAACCCCTGATTTAAAACGGTTCTTCTTTGCCAAGTATCTCCAATGCCAACAGGGTGGTCTGGATACATATCAAAAGAGTTTTCTGTATTTGCTTTTAATGCTTCTTCGCCATACTGCATTTTTAAATTTGTTTCCACCCCGGCTCTAAGGGGTCCTTCGGGTAACTCATTAATTTTCTCCTGTATATTCCCAAGTAGTTCACTTGCACCCTGAATTTCTTTTATATGCCCGGCAGGAGTTATGACAATCGTGAAACTCTGCCCAATGATAGCACCGAGTATTGGAGCTAATGGGCCAGTAGCAGTAGAGGTATCCGTAGAATCATATTCCATATTTTGCATGGCATTAGCACTCTCAATTTTAGAAGATATTGCATCATGTGTAATTTTTAATACAATAGTCCCATCAGCTTGCACATCCTCTATGGTATATATATTCTTCCCCCCCGATCTTTGGAGGATTGTCATTACTTGCTGTTGACCCGGAATCGTCTGATTAATCTTCATATCTGTAATAGTCTGCATCTTGTAAGATTGTCCTTTTTCCAGACGAAGTCTCAGGTCTATTTTTTCGTTCCCCGCGAAAACAGAAAAAGCAAAAACAATACATGAAAACGCAACCAAACAAAACGCAAAACTATTTTTGATTTTCATTTCATCGTCTCCTCTAGTTAGACGCCACTATAAACCGAAAACCCGCCGTCAATAGGAATAATCGCACCTGTTATAAACTCCGAAGATGCGGACACAAGCCATATCACGGTTCCAATCAAATCTTCCGGCTTGCCATATCTTGACATTGGAGTATGTTCGATAACTTGTTTTCCTCTGGAAGTTTGGCTGCTTGTTTTTTCGTCTATCAACAAAAATTTATTTTGCTCGGTAAGAAAAAATCCGGGCGCTATCGCGTTTACTCTGATTTGGGGTGAGTATTCTTTTGCCATATGGACCGCCAGCCACTTCGTGAAATTGTTGACAGCCGATTTTGCCGCGGAATACCCCGCAACTTTGGTCAAAACTCTCAAAGAAGCCATTGAAGAAATATTCAGGATTATGCCGTTTTTTTGCTTTGCAAACAGTTTTCCGAAAACCTGGCATGGAAGAAATGTTCCGATAAAATTCAAATCGAAAACAAGTTGGAATGCATCTTTAGGCATATCGAAAAAGGAAAGTTTATCCGAAGTAGTGGCTTCTTTTTTATTTCCGCCGGCACCATTGAGCAAAATATCTATTCTACCGAATTTTTTCAAAACTTCGTCTTTTGCTTTTTCCAAACTCTCTTTTTTCAAAACATCGGCAACAATTGAAATTGCTTCACCGCCCTTTTTGTTAATTTCTTCCGCAACAAAATCGCCCGCTTCTTTTTTAATATCAAGAAGCGCAACCTTAGCCCCCCTTTGTGCCAATGATTTCGCAATTCCCCCGCACAATATACCGCCGGCGCCTGTTATAACCACTACCTTACCATCAATATCAAATAATTTATCTTTTCCGTTCATAATTCAAATTATATCAAATTAAAGTTATCTATTTGTTCATTATATCCATTTCGTGTGGAAAAATTCGCCTCTGGGTTTATCAACTCTTTCGTATGTATGGGCTCCGAAATAATCACGCTGCGCCTGAAGCAAATTTGCAGGTAACCGCTCGGCGCGATAACTATCGTAATAAGCAAGTGCAGATGAAAATGCTGGAACCGGTATCCCAAGTTCTACGGATTTTGAAACAACATATCTCCAATCATTCTGATTTTTCGTAACCACATCTTTGAAATACGGGTCAAGCAGAAGATTAGGAAGTTCTTTGTTTTTGTCGAAGGCATTCTTTATGTGTTCGAGGAAACGCGCTCTTATAATACAGCCGGCTCTCCATAAAAGAGCAATTCTGCCAAAATTCAAGTTCCATTTATATTCTTCGCTTGCGGTTTTTATTAATGCAAACCCCTGCGCATATGAACATATCTTGGAAGCGTAGAGAGCGTTTTTTACTTTGTTAATAAAATCACTTTTATCTATTCCACTGCTTGATAAAGAAGGACCTTTTAAAACTTTTGAGGCATTTAATCTTTCTCCTTGCAACGCGGAAATGCAGCGGGCAAATACGGCTTCAGCGATCGTAGGAGCCGGCACACCTAAATCAAGAGCTGTTTGCGAAGTCCATTTGCCTGTTCCTTTTTGCCCCGCAGTGTCAAGAATCACATCTACCATCGGCTTGCCTGTAATATCGTCTTTTTTCGCTAAAATATCAGATGTAATTTCTATCAAATAAGAATCCAATTCGCTCTTATTCCAATCCTCGAAAACGTTATGCAATTCGTCTGCGCCAAGTCCCAAAACTTTGCTCATAATGTAGTATGCTTCGCATATTAACTGCATGTCGCCATATTCTATACCGTTATGCACCATTTTGACGTAATGTCCCGCGCCGTCATTACCTATCCAATCGCAGCACGGAGTTCCGTCAGGCGCTTTTGCGGCAATTGCGTTGAATATGGGTTTTATATGGGGCCATGCCTCGGCAGAACCTCCTGGCATAATGCTTGGTCCTTTTAATGCTCCCTCTTCTCCTCCTGAGACCCCTGTTCCAATAAACAAAAATCCTTTTTCTTTACAAAGTTTCGCGCGTTTTATCGTATCCGTAAACAAAGAATTTCCGCCGTCGATTATGATATCGCCTTTATCAAGATGAGGGAACAACTGCTCCATCATTAGGTCAACAGGAGAACCTGCTTTTACCATTAACATAACTTTTCTTGGGGTTTTAAGGCTTGATATAAATTCTTCGATTGAATGAGTCCCTATAATGTTTTTGCCTTTTCCTCGTCTGTTTATGAAATCATCCACCTTAGACACTGTTCTGTTAAACACCGAGACAATGAATCCTCTGCTTTCTATATTCAGAACAAGATTTTCACCCATAACCGCCAAACCAATAAGCCCGAAATCAGCTTTGTCCATTTTTATCCTCCGTTTTTAGTATGATTATTTGGTTGATATAGTTTGGTAATAATTGTTTAACATTAAAACCAATATTGACTTTAGATTATTCTCCTTCTAATTTACTCTTGTATATCCAAAGACCCATAGCGGGAGCGCTAATATAAAAAATTTCTTCACCGTTGGGCATTGTGTTGAAACCGTCATTTAATTTTCGCGGGTTATATTTTCTAATTGCCTCGTTTATGTCCATATATTTAAAATTAACTTTTTCTATCTCTTCTCTGCTGATTTTACCAGGCGCATAAGTTACAGTGAACCTGTTTTCGGAAGAACCATGGATAAGGTGAGCAGCGGCACTTCCTGAAGCCTTGAGATCGTTATCCGATTGATATGCTTGCATAACTCTTTCAGTTCCCACATAACCGTATTTTCTTATCAATCTATCAATTTCTGGTTGTTCGCCGAAAACCTCCAAGCCCGGTGCTACAACCAACAATTCACCGCCGTCGGCAATAGCCATTCTCGTTCTGTATATTGCTTTATTCGCGAGCCACGCGCTTCTAAATTCTTCCGGATCCATATACGCAACAATTTTTTTAATCGGCTTGTCCAAAATGGTTATATTTTTTTCTTTGCTTCTTTTAGCCGCCATCGTATAAGTTTGTAAATCATCTCCTACATAAAACCCTACAGTAGCAAATTCATCGTTGGAGTTTTTGGCATTTACGACCAAAATATAAACATCGGGTAAGTGACTTAAAAAATCCTCTTCCGCTTTATTGAAACACATTCGGAGTGGCGTCATTATTTTGCCCAAAGTTTTTTCAATTCCCCAGCAAGCAGACAACATATGAGATGCGTCAATTGCTTCTTTACTGCCGAGTCCGGCAAAATAGTTCTTGTTGTGATTTGCAAAACCGATAACCTCATGCGGGACAACCTGGCCAATGCTTACGATTAAATCGTGCTCCCTTTCTAAAACCATCTTGTTTATTTCAATCGGAAGCGGCCAATTTACCCTGCCTCCCGTCACTTCCTTCACATAATCCGCGTTTATTTCGCCAAGTTTTTTACACCCTTTTTTCCAGTCATGCGCATATATGCTTTTATTTGGAATAGAGCCGAACATCCATTTGTTTTCTTTTTCGGTATGTGGAAAATGCTGTCCCAAAGCGGGTAAAATATCCACACTTGAGCCAGAGGGAAGCATTTTATAAATTGTTTCCGTAACTCTTCCAGCGCCTGATTGATAGCGTGTAAGGTCAGGGGGTATGAGAAGAACTTTACCGAGATTATTTGATATTCTGTTCCTTGCTTCAAGCAAAAACCTCTCTATTAGTTCTTTTTTTCTCTCTTCGGTTATATAATCCGATTCTTCGTAAAACCATGGCATAGAAAATCCATCCTTTTTGTGTTGATAGAAAAATCTATTATATTCAAAAAAGGAGGAGCTTTACAAACTTTACAAATTAAGATTGAATTGTCGCGTTTTTTTAAGCATTTGAAAATAGCTGTCTTTTATTAGAAAATAAACATTGTTAGAAAAATGAAAATCGGTATATTGGGCGGAACTTTTAATCCTATACATGTCGGGCATCTTAAAATAGCACACAAGGTATTGTGTCGCTTTGATTTGGCAAAAGTGATTTTCATACCGTCGGGGAACCCCCCGCATAAAAGTACAGAAGAAATCGCAAGCGCATTTCACAGATTGAAAATGATAGAACTTGCGATTGCCGGCGAAAAGAGGTTTGAGGTTTCCGATATTGAACTCAAAAGAAAAGGTAAATCTTATACGTTGGATACTGTAAAACAAATTAAAGAGATTTATGGAGAAAACGCAACCATTTATTTTATAGCTGGTGCTGATATGGCGTTGGATTTGCCCAGTTGGAAAAACCCGTTGAAAATCCTTGAACTTGCCTATTTTGTGACGGTCGAAAGGCCCAATTTTTCTTTGGGAAAATTGCCTGACAAATATCGCAAAAAACTAATTTTTGTTAAAGATATCTCTGTTGATATATCTTCTTCGGATATCCGAAAGCGTATTAAAGAAGGCAAACCCATTAAAACACTGATTCCCAAAGCAGTGAGAAAATATATAAAAGACAATGCTCTGTTTATTTGATTTTTATTTAAGGATTTAATAAAATACATGTTTTAAATAGGGGCTGTAGCGCAGTTGGGAGCGCGTCTGAATGGCATTCAGAAGGTCGGGGGTTCGAC
>CAZNJA010000064.1:0-7180 GCA_964573245.1 uncultured bacterium | reverse complement strand
ACTCAAGTTTTGAAAATGGCTCAAGAGGCGAATACACTCCACCACTATAAAACATTGACACGGCACATATAAGTTGGGCTATAATGCAGGACTTCATAAGAATATCTGAAATACATTCCGATTAAATCAATTTGCACAATATTTTCAGGAGATTAATTTATGGAAAAAATTCGCATTGGATTATTTGGATTTGGACGCACAGGCAAAATTGTTGCGAATGAATTCGTGAAAGACAATAGTTTTTCGTTAAAATGGGTAGTCAGAAAAACCCACAAAGACGAACATAAGTTCGCCACAGACCTTTTAGGGTTCGAATTCGAAGAAGGTGAAATTTTTTCCGTAGATGAAATAAACGGTTCTTTCTTCAAAGACAAACCCGTAGATATAATAGTCGATTTCGCTAATTCCATTGCCGTAAACCACTATGCAAAAGCCGCAGAATTAGGAATTAAGATAATTTCTGCTATTTCCAATTACAAAGAAAAAGATTTAGAAACTTTATCGTCATTAAGCTCTAAAACCGCGGTTCTTTATTCGCCTAACATTACTTTGGGCATAAATTTTCTTCTCATTGCATCCCAAATCCTTCAAAAAATAGCTCCTCACGCCGATATAGAAATAGTGGAAGAACATTTCAGGGAAAAACAAGACATATCAGGGACGGCAAAAAAACTTGCTTCCGTATTGAACCTCGACCAAGAAAAACATGTCAATTCAATCCGCGTAGGCGGAATCGTGGGCAAACACGATGTAATTTTCGGCTTGCCAAACCAAACAATAAGATTGACGCACGAAAGTATCAGCAGAGCGGCTTTCGGACAGGGAGCAACATTTGCCGCGAAATGGCTTATAGATAAACCCGCAGGGTTGTATTCCATGGAATATATAATTACGGACAAGTTCAAAAGAAACATCCCCGTTTATTAAAACTTCCCGACCAAATAAAGAATACATTTTCCGGAATCCCGCTTTTCTCCTGCAAATAACTTGTTGGAATCCGAGCCAAATCCGTGATATTATTATCCAAATCCAAGTATAGGGAACTAAAAATGAATATTAAATCTCAAATTCTAAAAATAGCGCAAGGGGCGAAGAGGGCGTCGTATGAGCTGGCAAAAGCTTCTACCGAAGATAAAAACAAAGCTTTACGAAAGATGGCGGATGGACTGCTTAAAGAAAAAGGCACTTTGATTAAAGCAAATAAAAAGGATTTAAAAACTGCCAAAACCAAAGGGCTTTCATCCACGCTTATAGACCGACTCATGCTTAATGAGAAACGAATCGAAAAGATGGCGTCCGATATAAGAGATGTTGCTAAACTCAAGGACCCGGTTGGAGCTATTATAAAAACGTGGAAAAGACCGAACGGACTTAAGATAAGCAAAAAAAGAGTTCCTCTTGGCGTAATAGGAATCATTTACGAATCAAGGCCGAATGTTACAAGCGATTCGGCGGTTTTATGTCTTAAAGCAGGCAACGCTGTCATATTAAGAGGCGGAAGCGAATCCTTTAATTCGAATAAAAAATTAGTGGAGATATTGCAAGCTGCTTTAAAAAGGACTGCCATCCCGAAAGAAGCAATCCAGTTTGTTTCCACGACGGAAAGAAAAGCCGTTGATGAACTCCTTAAATTAAATGAATATATCGACTTAATAATTCCCAGAGGCGGAGAAGAATTAATAAAGAAAGTTGCCCAAAATTCCCGCATCCCGGTAATAAAACATTATAAAGGTATCTGCCATGTATATGTCGACCAATATGCGGATATAGATATGGCAATCGACATTTGCTTCAATGCAAAAGTCCAAAGGCCTGGCGTATGCAACGCAATGGAAACAATGCTCGTCGACGAGAAAATCGCCAAGAGATTTCTGCCGCTAATGCTCGGGAAATTCAAAGGTGCAGGCGTTGAAATTAGAGGATGTGCAAAAACAAGAAAAATACTTAAGGATATAAAAACCGCCAATGAATCTGACTGGTACGCGGAATATCTTGACCTTATTCTTGCCGTTAAAATAGTTTCCGGAGTCAATGAAGCAATCAGACATATAAACACTTATGGCTCTAACCATTCGGATGCTATTGTCACGGAAAACAATTCTAATGCCCGTAAATTTTTAAACGAAGTAGATTCTGCCGCTGTATTTGTAAACGCTTCAACAAGATTTACCGACGGCAACCAGTTCGGGCTCGGCGCGGAAATCGGTATATCAACGGACAAAATTCATGCCCGCGGCCCGATGGGTTTAGAAGAACTTACCACTTATAAGTATGTAGTAGTAGGAAACGGGCAAATAAGAAAATAAACACCAATCGGATTCTAGATGCTGGATACTAGATACTCGTAGAAACCAATAATTGATTAACAAGCATTCAGAATCTAGTATCAAGTATCCTTTTTTAGGTAACTAAACCAATGAAAAAATTAATCTTGCCCATGCACCAGTCTCGCCGTTGTAATAATGGCGGACGGTGCAGGATTTCGCCACAATATAAAAAAACACAATACATCTTAAGCCTTGTGGCTACACTTTTACTTCTTCCTATTTTTTTATTAGGAGCGGGGCTCTACAAAAAAAACTACCTTCTTATGGGAACCTTTGCGGAGATAACTCTTACTCAACAAAAAGATAGACTCGTTGACGAAACGGCAAAAAAAATGCAAGCATGGGAAAACGAGTTAAGCGTATTTAAAAAAGGAAGTGAAGTAAAGAAAATAAATTCACTGGAAAAAGATAAAACCACAAGGGTCTCTAATAACGTTTATGAAGTGATAGAAAAATCCATTTATTTCAGCAAATTAACAGATGGCGCATTTGATATAACGGTTTCTCCACTACTTAAACTGTGGCATTTCGAAGAAGGAAAACTAAAAGAAATACCATCCGAAGAAGAAATAGAGCAGGCGCTTGAATCGGTAGGATGGCAAAATATTACACTTACTCCAAACAGGCCTGCCCGCCAACCTGCCCACCAAAATTTTAGTGGTGGGAGTTTCAGTGGAGGGGAAATTGGTTTTAAAAAAGATGGCATGAGCATAAATCTTGGAGGAATTGCCAAAGGATACATAGTAGATAAAGCTATATTACATTTAAAGAAGAGAGGAATAAGGTCAGCCCTTATAAACGCAGGAGGAGATATTTACTGCCTGGGGAAAAAAGACAACGGGGAGAAATGGAATGTAGGCATCCGCCACCCGAGTAAAAAAAACGCAGTAATCGGAACTCTTGCGCTGGCAGACAAAGCAGTTGCTACTTCCGGCGACTATGAAAAATTTTTTATGTTGAACGAAAAACGTTTTTCCCATATAATTAACCCTAAAATAGGTTATCCCGTAAATAATCGGGTTATCCAAGTCACAATTGTTGCGGATACATGTATTGAAGCGGATGCGTTGGCAACTGCTTTAATGGTAATGGGAAAAGAAAAAGGGCTGGAATTGATAGAAAAATTGCCGAATACGGAAGCTGTGATAATAGAAGGAAAACTTGAAATAAGTTATACTTCGGGATTAAAGGAAAGCATAAATATAAATGAAAACTAAACCACAAACCGCAAAAGAAAGAGATTCCGAAAATAAAGATGTTGAAAATCGCGTGTTTGAATTCGCAAATAAAATCAGAATATTCGTGAAAAAGTTGAAAGAAACCACCTCAAATATAGAAGACGTAAAACAAATAATCAATGCGTCCGGCTCCATCGGTGCAAATTATATCCAAGCCAATAACACCTCGAATAAAAAGGATTTTTTAAAGCATATAAAGATATGTCAGAAGAACGCCGAAGAAAGCCGATTTTGGTTAAGTTTACTGGATACGGATTGGAATCCTGAACAAGATTTGGAAAGAAAAAAATTAGTTCACGAAGCAACAGGACTTATAACCCTCTTTACTTCTATTCCGCACAGCAGGGAATAACAGCAAAAAATGAGCAAGATATTCGACTTCAGAGGTGGAGTCCATCCCCCACAAAATAAACATTTAAGTCGTGATAAAGAAATAACGTCTATTCGAGTACCTAAAATGTTGTTTTTCCCTCTAAGTCAGCACACAGGCACGCCTTGTCAGCCGGTTGTTCAAAAAGGCGACAAAGTTAAAATAGGAACATTAATCGGAACTTGCGATAAACTCATATCAAGCCCTATACATTCGTCTGTTTCCGGAACTGTCAAATCAATCGAGAATACTTCACATCCTGTAATCGGAAGATTTCAGTCTGTCGTAATAGAAAACGACAACCAAGACTTAGCCGAAGAATCAATTTCCCCAAAAAAAGAGATCGTAAATCTATCATCCGAAGAAATAATCAAAATTATAAGAGATTCAGGTATAGTGGGATTGGGAGGAGCGGCATTCCCCACACACGTTAAATTATCTCCGCCGAAAGAAAAAATTATCGATACTTTTATTGCCAACGGCGCTGAATGCGAACCATACCTTACCTGCGACCAACAACTCATGCTTGAAATGGGCAGAGAGATAATTGAAAGCATAAAGCTTGTAAGAAAAATTCTAAACGTTAAAAGATGCCTTATTGCAATAGAAGAAAATAAACCTAACGCAATAGAACAGATGGAGAAACTAACGAAAAACGAGAATATAGAAGTGGTTCCTCTTAAAGTGAAATATCCTCAAGGCGGTGAAAAACAACTGATTAAAACTGTTTTGGGAAAAGACGTCCCTTCGGGGGGGTTGCCAATGGATGTTGGGGTCGTAGTCCATAATATAGGAACACTTTTCGCAATTTACGAAGCAATTTATTTAGGAAAACCTTTGTATGAAAGAGTAATAACCGTGACAGGCGCGGTAAAAAATCCCGGCAATTACCTTGTAAAAATAGGAACCCCGATAAAAGACGTCCTGGATTTTTGCCAAGTGGATTGGGATAACGTAGGTAAAATAATTTTAGGCGGGCCTATGATGGGCATATCCCAACAAGATATCCAAACCCCCGTCATAAAAGGAACAAGTGGAATCCTTGTTCAGACTAAAGACGAAGTAATAGAAGATGAAGAAGCACCATGTATAAGATGCGGTAAATGTGTCGAGGCTTGTCCTGCTTATCTGCTCCCCACGCAAATTGCAAGAGTCGTAAAAGCCCAGAAGTGGGAAAGATTGAACGAACTACACATAATAGACTGCATTGAATGCGGCGCCTGCAGTTATGTATGCCCTTCAAAAATCCCACTCGTTCAGTATATGAAGTTGGGTAAACTCAAAACGAAATAACCCCCCTACTTCACCAATTACAGCTTTTGATGTTTAACAAGTTTTGAGATAAACTAATACACTAAAAAAACCGATTCTAGATGCTGGATACTAGATTCTCGTAAAAAATTTCCTACTAGCACCGAGCATCAAGTATCTAGTATCCTATTTAAAATTATGAAGAACCAGAACGATATTAAATTCATGAAAGAGGCGCTGTCTCTCGCAATAAAAGCAGAAGGACTCACCTCTCCCAATCCTTTAGTAGGTGCCATATTGGTAAAAGGAAATAAGATTATAGGCAGAGGTTATCATAAAAAAGCTGGTTCCCCGCATGCAGAAATTATCGCAATCCGGTCCGCAAAAAACAAAACAAAGGGAGCAACTTTATATATCAATCTTGAACCTTGCGTTCATTTCGGCAGAACACCACCCTGCGCGCCTGAAATAATAAAAGCGAGAATAAAGAGAGTCGTTATTGCTATGCAAGACCCGAACCCTTTGGTAAAAGGAAAGGGAATAACAAAACTGAAATCGGCAGGAATAAATGTTCAAACGGGAATACTCGAACAAGAAGCAAAAAGTATAAACGAAGCATATATAAAATACATAACCAAAAAGATGCCGTTTGTAATGCTTAAATGGGCAATGAGTGTGGACGGTAAAATAGCAACTTATACTGGTGATTCAAAGTGGATTTCGCACGAATCTTCAAGAGATTTTACACATAAGTTAAGAGGCAAACTTGATGCTGTTTTAATAGGCATAAAAACATTATTAAAAGATAACCCTCAACTGACCACTCACGGCAAAGGAGTAAAAGAACCAAAAAGAATAATCGTTGACGGAAAAGGTGAAATACCTTTGGACTGTAATCTCTTAAAAACAAAGGGTTTACCCGCCAACCTGCCCGCCAAAGTTTTAGTGGAGGGAGATTCAGTGGAGGGCGGGCGGGTTATAATTGCAACCACGAACAAAATAAGCAAAGAAAAAATAGAAGGTTTGGAAAAAAGAGGCGTGGAAATCATAGTTACCCGCTCCGAAGATGGTAGAGTAAACTTAAAAGAACTTATGATAGAATTAGCCAAACAAGAAATTACCTCTATATTTGTCGAAGGTGGTGGAACGATAATAGCTTCGTTTATAGAAAAAGATTTGGCGGACAAGCTCATAGTTTTTGTATCTCCTGTAATAATCGGCGGTAAAAACGCAATTTCCCCCGTAGAAGGCAAAGGAATCGCAAAAATAGCTGACGCTATAAAAGTACGGGACTTCTCCACACGCAAAATCGGGGAAGATATAATTATTGAAGGATATTTTTAAATATTAAAAATGAAAAATCAAAAATTACCCCTAGAAATTGCTTTGCAATTTCAGGGACTGAGTCCCGAAAATCCTTTGGATTTCTCGGGGTACAATTAGCATTTAAAAATTTGAATTGAGAATTGCTAATTTTGCAATTCTCGAACAGAGTGAGAGGACATGTTTACCGGAATAATTGAGGAAGCAGGCAGAATAGTTAATATAGATAAAAGTAGTTCTATACTGACATTCACCATTAATGCTCCTAAGATATGTAAAGACAGTAAAGAAGGCGACAGTATTGCAATAGACGGTGTCTGCCTTTCCGTAACGGATATAGATAAAGAAACCTTCAAGGTTCAGGCAGTTCCCGAAACACTTGAAAGAACAACACTTTTAAACTTCAACAATAATACCCAGGTAAACCTGGAAAGAGCCGTAAAACCAACCGACAGATTAGGCGGGCACATTCTAACGGGACACATTGACGGAGTTGGTAAAATATCAAAAAAAGAGGGAAGTAAAACTTCATTCACATTGACAATAGATACTCCCACATCCCTGATAAAATACATAGTGCCGAACGGTTCAATAGGGATTGACGGAATAAGTTTAACTATAAAAGAGGTAGAGAAATCTTCCTTCAAAGTTACTATAATTCCATATACAAC
>CAZNJA010000063.1:0-7244 GCA_964573245.1 uncultured bacterium | reverse complement strand
GAAACATGAATATATGCATAAAAAGAAGGGACGCAATGAATTTGTAGCATATCGCGCTCAGAATGAATTTATAAGGAAACACTTGCCGGGTTGGAATGGATGGATTGGTCCAGATAAGTACAGACCATCAGATTGGTAAAAAGGGGATATACTATGAAACAAAATATAAATAAATTAAGGATTGTTATATATACACTTATACCAATTATGTTATTTCTAGAATTAATAGTTTGGAGAGGAGGATTTCTACTCTTATTTTCAGAATATTATTATAACGAGATGTGGAAGATAGGTTGGTTAGCAGGTATTGGAATATTGTTCATATTATTAGGTATTTTTTTTCGTTGTTGGTTATTAAACAGAGCAAAATCCAGCAAAACAGAAAACATTACTGTATTATTAATAATTGTAATACTTTTTGCCATGAATATCATTCATATAGTTCAATTCTTACGTATGCGTCTAATCGTATTTTGAGAGTAATATAAAAAGATGTTCGTTTCCTGCTCTTTGAAAAATCCTATAAAATTTGTCCTCTGACGTCTGTCGTCTGACTTCTGTCAGTTTCGGCGCGCGGTACTATAATCCAACTACAGGCAGATGGCTGAAACCCGACCCGTTGGGTATGGTAGATGGGCCTAATATGTATGCCTATGTAAATAATAATCCGACGAACTTAATTGACCCGTGGGGATTGGAAGGGAATGGGGGGAATTTCCCGGGTGGAAATTATACACCAGATGATAGGACTGGAGGAGAAAATCCTTCGGGTGGAAGTGATAGTCCTAAAACAAATGAATGCAGTGGAGGACAACCAACAAATCCGGATCAGCCCTGGTGGGGGCCAGAAAATATGTGGTGGCAACATTTCAATGGAGATATTGGCTTCAATTGGGGTGCATTTCAAAATGCCTTTGCAGGGAATAGATTACCTGGAGCTAATTGGTTTAGTCCTTTTTCACTTTTTCCTCGTGGTCTTTTAGGGGCAGCAGGTTTAGAATTTGGTGCGCGTGGGTTGGAACGAATGGCTACTAGAGAAGCTACACGAAACTTTTCTAGTTTTAGTCTGGGGAAAAATGCTGCTTATGTTAGTGGTTTAAAGCCGGGATATTTTAAAGCTGCGACTGCTATTAGGTGGTTAGGTAGAGCATTAGCTGGTGCTACTGCATTCTATACAGGTGCAGACATAGGTACTTTTGTTTATGCTTGGTGGCAAGGTTATAAATAACAGAAAGGGGGGAATGTTTTGATAAAATATATAGCAGGTTTAATATTTTCTTTAGCTTTGCTAGTAGTTTTTGTATATTTGCATAACACTGAAGCAAATAAAAAAAGGAAACCATATTTTATCTTCTGTATATTTATGTGTATTATCAGTATCTTGTCGATTATTTTTAGAATTTGGTGGGTAAAAACTGTTGGCGGATTTTGAATTTAATCCTTCTACTCTTTGAAAAATCTTATAAACTAATCACCCGCCACTGAAAATAGGCGAGGCAAGCTGTACACTGTTCTCTGTAAACTGCAGTTAAAATGCTTACAGCAATACATTAAGTTCAACAGGTTCAATCCCGAATCCTTATGGCTTCTCAACAAAAGAATTCTCAAATGCAACCGGTCTTGCTTACTTCGGCGCGCGATACTATAATCCTACTACAGGAAGGTGGCTCTCTCCCGACCCACTGGGGATGATTAACGGTCCTAACTTATATGCTTATTGCGGAAATAATCCTGTAAATCTGATCGATCCTTGGGGATTATGGGGAGACTGGGGAGCAGTTGGCGGAGCATTAGCATTGGCAGCAGCCAATATCAAGTGTCCTGATAACCAGACGCCGTATAATCCGGATAAGCCAAAACCACCTGTTCCTCCACAGCCGCCGATACCTAATCCCCATAATCCTAATCCATATGATGATCCTAGAGCATGGAGACGTTGGCTAGAGCATTTTAAGGATTGGTTAAAGCATTTTTTAGAAACGTGGGCTGGGTCTCCTTCTCCTATTCCTATTGGATTAATTGGTCCTGATTCTCCCGATGCAGTTGAGGGATTTGGACATTATTGGAAAGATTATATGGGAGGAGAAGTAAAAGAACAAATGGATAGAATAGATAAAGGTGAAATTTAACCAGGCTGATTGATAACTCTGATGGAGGAACGCAAAATGTTTAATAATAATGCCAGAATTCTCCGAAAAAGTCTTCTTTTAATATCCAGTTTAATATTAACTTTTTGTACAGGATATTTATTGGGGACGTTTCAATCTCCTGCGAAGTATTATATGAAACCAATAGGCTCAGATGGGGCTAAGTATCTTGGCACTATTAATGGTAGGAGAATTTATGTGGATAGCCTTTCATTTCCCAAGTATCCGAAGCAAAAGGATTTTATTCTGCTTATGAACAACTACCCTGTATATTGGGAGTCAGATACAAATTCAGATGGTCAAATTGATAGTATTGCTCATTTTGAAAAAGGACTTTTAATGTACCACTCCGAGGATACAAATTCTGATGGTGTTTTAAATAGAAGACGAGTTGAGTATTATCATGGGGACCGCTTACAAGATAAACATATCCCACATGATAAGTATCTAGTAGATGCAAATAGTGATGGTCATTTCAATGTTCGGGTTATCAATCCACACATGGGTGCCGACGCACAAGTTGAAATACTTCTTGGAGATGGCAAGTGGGTAAAAAGAGAAAAACAAGATAGTTCTTACGGATTCTACAATGATGTAGGAGAATTTATCCCTATATATTGGAATAAAGGCAATTGGAAGATATTGGAAAATAAAGAATAACCCTGTCAAGTTATGCTATTACTATTCGGAAATATTGTCTCTCTGGTTTTAATTGTGTTGTTTTTCCGCGAACTTGATTTGAGAGGCAAATTAATCTTATTGGCAATTGTATTGTTTTCTTTTCTATTACCCGGATTTAAACCTACACTTGGGAATGATGGTGTTTCTACTGCAATTATAGGATTTGTCATCAGGATATTTTTAGGCCTTTGTTATTTAATTAAGCTAAAAATGCCATGATTTATTTCAGCAATTTTTCTGCCCTTATCAAATAATATCCCCTACCAATTTTCTTCTTAGATATATTAGAAACGGAATTATAATGAGAATGACACCGGAGATTATAAGCGGCCATTGGTTGCCGTAAGTATCGCCTATATGCCCGAACAAAATGGCGCTGGAAAAAGAGCCGATTCCCATCCATAGGCTGATAAATGCTGCGCAGCCGCCTATGGTGCGGATATGGAATATTCTGGGTATGCCGTAATAGAACGCAAGGAACACAAACCCATCCCCTATTTCATGAATCATGCGGAAAAAGAAGGACCAACGGACATCGTCCACACACATTAGTATATGGAAAATTCCCGCCGTTAGAAATCCGATTATAAGAAGCATCTGCAGATCTTTGATTATTTTTTTCTGTGTTAAAACAACACCCAAATAAGCGCCCAAGCCCACGAATATAAATCCTATGCCCGTGTATAATCCTATTCCCTGAATGCTCAACTCGAGATTGTGTTTTAAGAATTTCGGATAACAGACTGTTTCCGCGCCCCAATGTAAACTGGACAAGACAAAGATGAATATGAGAAAAATGACTTTCGGGGTAAAAAGGGCTATTTTGTAATCTTCCAATTTTATCGCCATCGTCTCTGTTCTGGGGACAAAATAAGAAAAGAAAGCCAAGAGTAGAAGGCCTAACGCTCCCACCACAAACACATGCATAAAGCTGAATTTAGCGATTATGAAACTTCCCATAATCATGCCCAACCCGATAAACACGAAATTTATGAGTTGATATTGCCCTGCGTGAAGCGGGGATTCTTTTTTGCTGATTTTAAAAAACATCGATTCTTTAGCCACGTTGACAAACTTAGTCCCGAAACTTCCCACAAAAGAAAACATGCAGAAAATAACAAAAGATTGGGAAATTATAAATCCGATTTTACTGAACGCACTTAAGATAAAACTTATCACGAGGATATATGCGATTGGTTTTTTATCGGTAGAAATGCCCATCGGAAGGGACAATATAATCGTGGAAAGCGAAGCGAACATGAAATAAACGCCGAACTGCGCACCGGAATAGCCCAATTCTTCGAAATAAAGCGGCAGGAAATATCCTATTATCCTTCCCAAAAATCCCTGCGCGGCTACTATGAAAAGGAAGTAAGAAAAAGGATTTTTATTTTTTGTTATATTTTTATCGGTCATATTTTTTATGTTTAATAAATAACAGCTTTAAACAAAAGTCTTGGTGCATCAATGCAAATATGAGAACACGCCTTTAAAAATTTTAGAGGTCGGTTTCGAAAAGTTCGCATCAAATATCCGCTAATTCTATTGTAGTTATCGTTTTTGCAGGCAAATAAAGCGGTTTGGATTCCGTGAAATTTCCGATGAAATCGCAGTTTTCAGTACGGCTTGTCCTAAAAATGCTGCCAAACGAAGCGGAAAAATTACCCGGCGAAAGCGTAAGTTTTATATCTGTATCCGAAGTGTTTATTATTACAACGCTCATTTTCTTATTATCGGGACTGACATACGCGGATATTTTCAATGCTTCCGAATCCGTCGAAGCCTCTACACGCTGCCAGCCTGTCTCCGTAAATGCCGAAAATTGTTTGAAGGCATAATAAGTGGGATTAATAGTATAAGCAGGATTGCCTTTAGGCGGATACAGTGTTACAAGCCCTCTGTCTTTAAGCCCCCAAAACAAGTCCCAATAATAATATGCAAGCACCCCCTCATACACAAAAGAATTGTGAATATGCCAAGCTGTATAAATTGCGTCTTCGAAAAAGTCCGCATTGTGAAAGTTTGAGTTTCGCGAATATTCCGTCTGATATAGGGGCTTATCCCCATAATCTCTGGCGTAATCTATCATTCCCGCCAAATAAGCCTCAGGGCTGGTATATCCACCCATCCCATCACTGTAAAGATGATGGGCATAACCATAAACATGTTCTTTATTTATAATAGCATCAATATATGCTCTGGAGTTCCTATAACCCATGGTATCCGGAACAATAAGTTTGGGCATTTGTTCACCCCATCTTGAATAGAACTTTTGATAAACAGCTTCCAGAGCCAAGTTAAAACCTGCTGTTTGTGAATGTTCGTTTGGCATAAACCTGCACGAGTCATACCCTGTTACTGTATCAGGCTCATTTTGGATGCTCACATAATCAATCTTTATGCCGTGATTGGAAAAAGCTCTGATGCTGTCAACCCACCACTCGGCAAATTCGTCGTAAGCAAAATTGCCGTCATCATTTTTTTTGAGTGTTCCTGCTACCAAACTGTTATTGTTTTTCAAGTAGCTCGGCGGAGACCAACACGCTATATTTGTTTTTAAAGGCCGACCCAAAACATGTTCGGCATTTTTAATTATCCGGGCTGTGTCGTTGATATAGTCATAGTTTATATAGTAAGTATTGCGGAATCTATAAGCATTAAGGTTTAACTGTTTGAATAATAGATTATAAAGTTCGCTTTTCTTGGGATGCGCTGCAAGCAAACCCTGGGCGAAGCCACCGGATGCCCCGAAACCTTCTATGACCTGATAACGGATGTCGGTATTTACTAACCCTTCAGCTTTGGTTTTGATAGTTTTCGGAGGTCCAGCAAGCGGACCAATAACCCTAAAATCATCAACATATAAGTTCACTCCCGAAGCAGGGCCTTCCAAAAAAACGTTCAACGTAAATAATTTGCCGACAGTTTCCAACTTAAAATCTCCCGATATCTGAACCCATTCGGAATCCGAACCTGTTGCAGCGCCCACACGAATATACCTGTTGCCCGACTCGTCGGCTTTTTCAACTGTCAAATAAATATTATCGCTGGATGCATTGGCAATTTTTACCCAGGCTGACATTTGATAATTAGCTCCGGGTTTTATCTTCTCAATAAGAGACTGGCTGATTCCCTGCCAAGTAGAGGTTCTATTGTGAGCAAAACCGCTTTGGGAACCGCTATAACTATCATCGGAAATTGAAATTTGGCATCCGCGGTCAGTCCATCCGGCCATGGTGTTTTCTTCGAAACCGGGATTGGTCAGGATATTAACATTTTCGCAATAAGCCGATGTAAAAGATAAAATAACAATGAGACATATAGTCGTGTAAAAAGATTTAAAAGACATTTTTTCTCCTTAATAGGGACTATCTCCCGATTATCCCGCGAAGTATCGGAAAAATATTGGGCCCTCTGGAATTTTTAAAAAATTCCGAGGACCAAAGTCCCGGGAATTCCCCGAATTCCTCGGGGAAAATTTTTCCGATGTTTTACGCCGCGGGGCTTACAATTTTCTAACTAGTGCTTTTTCCCCGATATCCTTTCGATAGTGCATATTTTCAAAATCAATGGAGTCAACCGCCTTATAAACATTATTGATTGCTTCTTTGATATCCGTTCCCAAAGCGCTTACGCCTAAAACCCTTCCTCCGTCGGTAACTATTTTTCCGTCCCCTAATTTTTTTGTGCCGGCGTGGAATACCACTGTATCCCGAAAATCTTTGATTTTATCCAGCCCTTTAATTACTTTGCCTTTCTCGTAGCTGTTGGGATAACCGCCCGAAGCCAAAACAACACAAACGCAGGATTCCTTTTTTATTTTACATTCGACATTATCCAATGTCCCGTCTATTGTTGCCAAAATAACAGGAACAATATCCGTTTGAATTCTGGGTAAAATTGCCTGTGTCTCCGGGTCGCCGAATCTCACATTGAATTCAAGCACATTTAACTTGCCGTCTTTTATCATAAGCCCGGCATAAAGAATACCTTTATAGACAATGCCTTCTTTCCTTAACCCGTCTATTGTGCGTTTTATAACATTTTCTTCTATTACCGGTAAAAGGTTTTTATCAACAATCGGAGCAGGCGAATATGCTCCCATTCCGCCGGTGTTTGGTCCTTTGTCATCGTCATATATTCGCTTATGGTCTTGCGAACTCGGCAAAAGTTTAATATTTTTCCCGTCGGTAAACGCAAGAATTGATGCTTCTTCTCCTTCAAGACATTCTTCAATAACAATTCTTTTGCCCGCGTCTCCGAAAATTTTGTCTTCCATTGCCATCATGACCGCATTAATGGCTTCGTTGAGTGTATTGCATACAATAACCCCTTTTCCTGCCGCCAATCCGTCGGCTTTTATAACTGTCGGGAATTTTATTGTTTTTAAGTAGGAAATTGCATTTCTTGAACTTT
>CAZNJA010000062.1:1391-7381 GCA_964573245.1 uncultured bacterium | reverse complement strand
TTGAAGAGGTGTCAAAGATACTAAAACCCGGAGTGCATTTTGTTTTTCTTGTAACGAACTTTAATAGCCTATCTTCTTCCAAACTTTTTCATGAAGACATACCAAGACACCTGCATTTTTTTTCGGAGAATACAATAAAGCAATACTTAAAAAAATCCGGTTTAATCTTAAAGCGTATTGAGTTCCACAATAAAATATATCCAATAAGCTATAAAGGAGTATTAATTTACCTTTTAAAGAAATTGACAGGTAAAGAATATACTTGGCAGGATAGTGCCTTTTGCAGAAAAAAATGGCTAATCAATACAGGCAGAAACCTCTCTTTGTCAACAAGTCTACTGTTTTTCATTCTACATCCTATTTATTGTCTCGATATAGCAATTATTTCCAGAATTTACGAAAAGTTATCTATCTTAAAAAGGAATTATGGGATAATGGTTGTCGTAGCAGAGAAAGCACAGCAAGTATAGTATAACATTTAATTAAGAGGAACGATAAGTGAGTGAACGTTGGGTTGAATATTTTACAAAAGGAAAAACTAAATATCATAGTCCGTTAGAATATGCAGTAGAGCATTGGGATTATAATGCTCCTCTTTATCGCCGGATTAAAAATTTATTGTCTCCTCCTGCAAAAATTATGGAAGTTGGCTGTGGTTTGGGGTTTTCATCTATTTATCTTTCGGAGTGCGGATATGAAGCGGTAGGCATCGATAATGACAGTAAAATTGTTGATGAGGCGAAAGAAAACGGTAAGAACCTGAGATCAAAAGCCTATTTTGAACAAGGAGATGCTTTTAATTTATCTAAATACTATGGTCTTTTTGACTTAGTGTTTTCAGTGGGTGTTGTAGAACATTTTCCAAAAGAAAAAACAATCCAATTACTTAAAGAACAAGCAAAATGCGCTTCTTGTGTTATTGCGGTTATCCCTACTAAATACACAAAATATGCTGCTTCTATTACTGATGAAAGAATTTATCACGTTAACCAGTTATCTGAAATTTTCAAACAAGCAGAGTTAAAAATCCTCGGAAAATTCGGCTATGGAAATATGCCTACTTTATTTCATAAATTAATCAGAGCATTTTTGCCATATGGTATTTTTTATATTTTACAGAATGACTTCCATTATGCAATGTCAATCGGTTATATAGGAAAATCAAACGGTAAAAATGAATAAGCAAAAAGTAATGTTTGTTATATATTCTTTAGGGGTTGGGGGCGCGGAGAGAGCTCTTGTTAATATAATTAAAAATCTTGACAAAAATAAATTTTTCCCTCAACTTGTCCTTCTTGCAAAGGATACAACTTTCAAAACAGAACTCTCCGAAGATATCCCCATTACAAAATTAGGAATAGAAGGTCGACTTGCTACATTGCGGATGATTATACCATTAGCTAAAGTCATCAATAGGAAAAAACCAAAAATTATCATTTCTTTTATGTGGGGCGCTAACTTAATTGTATTGTTAACCAATTTCTTTATGAGACTATCTACTAAAATAATTCTTTGTGAAAGAATTCATGCAGGAGAAGATATTAAAAATTACAGATTTTCTAGTATAAAGAAAATTCTGATTGAAAATTTTTATCCTAAAGCAGATGCAATTGTTGCCGTCTCATATGGCATTAAAAAAAATCTTACAGAGGAATTTAAAATTCCGGAATCGAAAATTAAAGTTATTTATAATGGAATTGATTTAAAACATATAGAGAGTTTAGCAAGTGTTTCTTTCCAGCCTCCTTTCAAGAAATATATTATCGCTGTTGGGAGACTGGAAAAACAAAAAAACTACCCTCTTCTCTTGAAAATCTTTGCCAAAGTTAGCAAAGAACACAATATCGGTTTAGTTATTCTTGGCGAGGGAAAAGAGAGAAAAAACCTTACAATTTTAGTTCGTGATTTAAAATTAAATGGCAAAGTTTTAATGCCGGGAGCCGTGAGCAATCCGTTCGTTTGGCTTGCTAGCGGAACAGTTTTTGTTCTTTGTTCAAAATACGAAGGATTTCCCAATGTTCTTTTAGAAGCAATGGCATGTAAAATTCCGGCCGTATCTACACGTTGCCCTACTGGCCCTGAAGAAATAATAACTGACGGACAAACCGGACTTTTAGTGGAAAACAATAATGCCGAAAAATTAGAAGAAGTAATATTAAAGTTGTTGAATAATCCTTCTTTAGGTGAAAAATTGGTCAAACAAGCATTTGAAGAAGTTAAAAGATGGGATATTAAAAGGATCACAAAAGAATATGAAAGTTTATTATAGAAGGGACTGAACATAAAAATGTGTGGGATATGCGGATTTTTGAATAAGAAAATTCTTTCTTCGGAAGTTTTGGAGAAAATGAATGATGTTTTATCTCATCGTGGCCCTGATGATAAAGGAATATACTCAAATGAAATCCCTTATGGCTCCGATAACGTTCAAGTCGGGTTAGGAAACAGACGTCTTTCAATTATTGACCTCACGGAACATGGGCATCAGCCGATGTGCAATGAAACGAAAGATATTTGGATAGTTTTTAACGGAGAAATCTATAATTTCCAGGAAATAAGAAAGGAATTACAAGAAAAAGGGCATAAGTTCAAAAGTAAATCCGATACCGAAGTAATTTTACGTTCGTATGAGCAATGGGGCGAAAAATGTCTTGAAAAATTTAACGGCATGTTTGCCTTTGCTATATGGGACGAAAAGAAAAAACAAATTTTTATAGCAAGAGACCGAGTCGGGATTAAACCATTGTATTATTATTTCAAGGATGGAAATTTCGCTTTCGCTTCAGAATTGAAATCTATCTTACAGTATCCCCTATTAGAAAAGAAACTAAACAGAAAGAGTTTATATTATTATCTCCTCTTTCAGTATGTCCCAACCCCTTATTCTATATTTGAAAACACCTGGAAACTCCCCCCCGGTCATTACTTAGTTTTAAAAAAAAATAAGAAAATTGAGATAAAGAAATATTGGGATGTTTTGCAAGAAAGGAAAATAATAAGAAAAAACAGCATCCAAGAATACACGGAAGAATTCGAGGAACTGCTCAAAACCTCTATCAAATATCGGCTTATAAGCGATGTTCCCGTGGGTGCGTTTTTGTCCGGCGGGACAGATTCTAGTCTGGTTGTGGGTTTGATGAATCAATTGACGGATAAAGTAGAAACGTTCACTATTGGTTTTGATAGAAAAAAATACAATGAAGCGCCATTTGCGAAAAAAATAGCAGCTTATTTAGGCACCAAACACCATGAACTTTACGTAAAGGAAAAAGATGTTTTTTCTCTTGTAGCGAGCTTGCCGGAATATTATGACGAGCCGTTTGCGGATTCTTCTTCCTTGCCTACATACTTGGTCTCCAAACTCGCCCGAGAAAAAGGTGTCAAGGTAGTTCTCTCCGGGGACGGCGGAGATGAGTTGTTTTGCGGATATAACCGTTACATATGGATGAACAAAATACGGAATTTTTTACTATTATCCTCAAGCATCAGAGAGAACACTGCGCCTTTATTGGAAAAAATTCCGTATCTTAAACTGCGACGGCTCTCGCAAATTTTACAGTATAAAGACCCGCTTGAAATGTATTTGGGAATAATATGCATGTGGAATGAAAGAGAATTGAAAAAATTGATCGGGAAAAATTATTCTTACGAACAACTCCCCTTCTCGCAAATTTACAAAAAACTTGATAATTCGCCATTACTCAAAAGATTGCAGATTCTGGATTTTCATACATATTTACCCGAAGATATTCTTACCAAAGTGGACAGAGCTTCTATGGCTGTTTCGCTTGAAGCACGCGTTCCGCTGTTAGACCACAGGATAGCAGAATTTGCGTATGATCTACCTTTGGATTTGCGTTATAGACATGGAATAAGGAAGTACCTTCTTAAAAAAGTTCTTTACAAATATCTGCCCGCAAAATTCTTCAGACGCCCTAAGCAAGGATTCGGAATTCCGCTTGACGAGTGGTTAAGGGGAGGCGTGAAACCTTATATTGATAAATACCTGAACGCCAAAACAATAAAGAAAGAAGGACTTTTTAATTCGGAATTCGTGGGTGCGCTTATAAAAAAACATTTAAGCGGCAAATACAATTATCAATATCCTATATGGACTCTGCTTCAGTTCCAACTTTGGAAAGAAAAATACCTTAATTAAAAATTATGAATGAAAGAAAAATCAATATCTTCTATCTTATTGCCACCTTAGATATAGGTGGAGCAGAGAGGCAATTGGTGGAGTTAGTAAAGCGAATTGATAAAAAGAAATTTAACCCTGTCGTTTGCTGTTTGACCAGAGGCGGCCCCTTAGAAAAAGAATTAAAAGACGCAAAAATAAAATATTTTATTTTAGGCAAGAAATTCAAATTTGATTTTTCGGTAATTTTCAATCTAATTCCCATATTGAAACAGGAAAATATACAGATACTCCACACATGGATGTTTACCTCAAATGCTTTTGGCAGAGTTGCAGGAATTATTGCCAAAATCCCAATAATTATTGCTGAAGAACAATGTGTTGACATCTGGAAAAATAAATTTCATCTTTTTATAGATAAAACACTCTCATATTTTACGGATAAAATAATTTGTGTTTCAGAAGGAGTAAAAAATTTTTATTATCAACGCGCATACATCCCTTTAGACAAAATGATAACAATTTATAATGGGATTAAAATATATGACAATGTAAATATAGATACAGGGAAGAAAAAGGAGGAATTCGGTATTATTGCAAATGACAAAGTTATAACTACTGTCGGTCGACTTGCTCCTCAAAAAGGCATTGAATATTTATTGTATGCAGTCCCTATACTTTTGGAATCTCTGCCCAAAACAAAATTTTTAATCGTTGGAGAAGGTGCTGAAAGAAATAAATTAGAAAACTTGGCAAGAAAACTAAATATTTCAAAAAACGTGATTTTCACAGGATTAAGAAATGATATTAAAGAAATTTTGGCAGTAACGGATGTATTTGTTCTCCCCTCTCTTTTCGAGGGGTTTCCCAATGTTATTATGGAAGCAATGCTTGCAGGAAAACCTGTTGTGGCAACGGAAATCCCTGGGATTGATGAATTAGCAGTAAATGGGAAAACGGGATTTCTTGTTCCTCCCAAAGATGTGAATTCTTTAGCATCCGCAATCATTGCCCTCTTAAAAAATCCGAAAGAAGGCAAAAAAATGGGCATTAAGGGAAGACAAAGAATAGAAAAATATTTTTCAATAAATGAAACCGTTAGAGAAACCGAAGAACTTTATAAAGTATTGATAAAATCAAAAGTCTATAAAAACTGAAATGAGTAACATTAGAAAAAAGGAATTAATTTTTCTTATTTTTGTTTTCTTTTTCGCATTTGTTTTAAGGATTTCTTATTGTTTCTTTTTCAAAGAAAATATTCTTCAAATCCAAACGCACATATTTGGCGATACACAACAATACATCTCTGTAGCAAAAAACTTTCTTGACGGAAAGGGTATTATATTGTCTTCCGAAATAATAGCCAAAATTACACCCGTTTACCCATTGTTTTTAGCTGGGGTTTATTTCCTATTTGGAGATGGGTATTGGGGCATCCGTATAATTCAGATTATTATCGGCAGTTTATCATGTATAGTAATATATTTTTTGGGCAGAGAAATATCAGATAAGGATACAGCTAAAATTGCTTCGTTTATTTTTGCAATCTATCCTTTTTTTATATTTTTTACAGCGTTTATTTTAACGGAAACATTGTTTATTTTTCTCTTGTTAATTTCTATTTATTCCTTCCTCATTAACAAGAAAAATCCTCATGTGAAGAATATAATTGCTGCTGGGATTTTATTCGGCATAACAATTCTTTGCCGTCCATCACTCATGGCTTTCTTTTTTGTTGTTTTGCTCTCTCTGTTGATCCCATATTTGCGGATTGGGTGGAATAATAGATTCAGAATAGGGGCTGTTATACTTGCGGTTGCTGTTTTGACTATGTCTCCCTGGATTATTCGGA
>CAZNJA010000062.1:0-1381 GCA_964573245.1 uncultured bacterium | reverse complement strand
GAATTTTATTCATTTTCAAAAGTTCATACCTCTTACAACAATGTCAGGTCAAGTTCTTTGGGAGGGCAATAATCCGCGCACTACGGGAGGACCATGCGAATACTGGCCGGACGAAATAAAAGAACTTTCCGAAATAGAGCGAGACCTATATCTTAAAAATGCTGCCATAGAAATCATAAAGGAAAATCCAAAAAGATTTATTAAGTTAATGGGATTAAAGTTTATTCGATTTTGGAACATCATGCCCAACTACAAAGGTTTCTCTTCTCCTCTATATGTGCTGATTAGCATATTTTTTTATGTTCCTGTAATTATTACTGCAGTGTATGGAGTGTTTTTGACAAGAAAGATTTGGAGAGACTTCTTACTGTTTTATTTGCTAATCATTTCTTTTACTTTGGGGCATATGATTTTTGTGAGTTCCATTCGTTATAGGGTTCCTTTAATGCCATTTATAATCATTTTTTCAAGTCATGGATTTAATCAAATTTATAAAAAGATTAAAGACAAAGTGTCTAAGATTAAAAAGAAGAACTAATCCTCTGTTTTTACCTCGTAGTATTTTCTCTTGCCAACTTTTATTAAGGTGCTTTTTGCTTTTGAGAGCGTGATTTCGCTTTTCGGATCGGTAATTTTTTTATTGTCTATATAAACCGCGCTTTGTTCTACCAATCGTCTTGCTTCGGAATTGCTTGCAGTAGCTTTGATAGCTGTTAAGAGACCGCAAATCCAAATCTTTCCTTCTTTTAGTTGTGAAGACGATATCTTTTTTCTTTCCGGTTTAATATACAGGATTCTTTCTTCCAAATTTTTTCCCGGAGCATGTTTTGCGTCGAATATTTTTTTTGCCACCTCTGCATGTTTCTTATCGTATAAATCTTCAACGATTGTGCAGGCAAGTTTTTCTTTTATTATCTTGGGATTTTGTTTTTTCAAAGAAATTTCTATTGTTTCGATTTCCGCGTTTTCTAAACGTGTTAGAAGTTTGAAATATCTAATAATAAGTTCGTCTGGAATAGACATGATCTTTCCGTATACATTCTCGGCAGATTCCGCTACACCCACATAGTTACCTAAAGACTTGCTCATTTTCTGCTTGCCGTCCAATCCTTCCAATATCGGCATCGTAATAACGACTTGCGGTTCTTGCCCATATTTTTTTTGAAGCGCTCTTCCCATCAAAAGATTGAATTTTTGCTCTGTCGCGCCGATTTCCACATCTGACTTAAGGACTACAGAATCATATCCCTGGATTAGCGGATAGATAAATTCGAGCATTCTGATGTCTTTTCCGTTTTTCATTCGTTCTTTGAATTCATTTCTTTGAAGCGTTTGAGATACGGATTGAAAAGCCAACAGTTGCATTAGCTCCTCGAGTTTC
>CAZNJA010000061.1:0-7753 GCA_964573245.1 uncultured bacterium | reverse complement strand
AAATTTCGTTTTTTCTACGGATTCTTTTAAAATAACGTATCGTTCCATCTCATCGGGAAAATTAATGTTATTTGCTCCGATTTTTTGCAGCATATAAGCGTAGAGTTGTTCAATTGTCAAAAGATAAGGCGGCATGATGCCTTCTCTTTGCGTTTGTTTTAGCAGATATTCGCGGAAATAAACCTTGTTCCTTTCTGAAGGAAATAATATGAGAATAGAACTAAAGTCGGGGGAAATTTTTTTATGTTTTTCCGATATATATTCTGCCAATACCGGAAGAAAAGGAAAACCAAGGGAAATCGTTTTTATCTGCATAAAGTAAAATACTTGATTCTAGATACTGGATTCTCGATTCTTGTTAATAAATTGTGGATATTTTCTTTTTTAATAGTATCTAGCATCGAGTATCCAGTATCAAATATTGGTTTTATATTTTTTCTACGGACGGACAAAGTTCGTTTATCTGGCACTTATTGCACAACGGTTTTCTTGCCTTGCAAATCGCCCTGCCATGGTCTATCAAAAAATAACTTATTTCTAGCCAGTCCTTTTTAGGAATAATTCGCATCAAATCTTTTTCTATTTTGTCGGCGTTTTTTTCTTTGCTTAAGCCCAGGCGTTCGGCTAATCTTTTTACATGTGTATCTACTGTTATTCCCTCTGCCTTGTCGAAAACCGAAGACAAAATCACATTCCCGGTTTTTCTTGCCACGCCCGGCAGGGTAATTAAATCGTCCATATTGTCTGGCAGTTTACCTTTAAAGTTTTTTAGTGTTTCCTTTGCCGCGCCGATTATGCTTTTTGCTTTGTTCTTGTAAAAACCCGTTGAATAAATGTCTTTTTCCAGTTCTTGTTGCTTTGAATCTGCAAAATCTTTAATAGTTGGATATTTGGCAAAAAGTGAAGGCGTAATCTTATTCACTCTTTCATCAGTGCATTGCGCGGAAAGAATGGTTGCAACCAAAAGTTCAAAAGAAGTTTTGTATTTTAGAACAGTTTTCGCTTTGGGGTAACTGGCTCTTAAAATTTTTATTATTTTTTCTACCCGGGATGTTTCTTTAATCATTTTGGGACTCCGAAACGGTATTCTATCGGTTAAAATCATACCCGTCAACCCCGTAAAATTCATAATAACACGGTAAAATAATTCTATAAACTGTGAATATTAATTTCCTTTTTTATATTGTCCTAATTGCGTTTTGTTATGAATTAACGGGGTCAAACCTTAGACACAGAAACTGTGTCTGTGGTAAGATTACCACCGATTATGGACAAAGAATTAGAAAAAAAATTGCAAGCGCTTTCCAAAATATCTTATGCTATAACTTCACAAAGATATACGGAAGATATTTTGAAGTTGATAGTTACGCTTACGGCCGAAGCGATGGGATTTAAGATTTGCTCTTTGATGCTTCTTGACATCGCAAAAGGCGAACTTTCCATAAAAGCGACTCAGTCCGTAAGCGGCAGATATCTTAAAAAACCCCCGATAAAACTCGGAGAAGGCATAGCAGGCAGGGTTGTGAAAGAAAATAAGGCATATATCTCTTCCGATGTCCGCAAAGACCCTCTTTATATTAATCAGGATGTCGCAAAAGCCGAAGGATTGTGCTCGCTTCTTTCTCTGCCTTTGAGTGTTAAAGGTTCGGTGATAGGCGTTTTGAATTTTTATACATCCAAGAAACACGAATTCACTCCTTCAGAAATAAATATTTTGGAATCCATAGCGAACCAGGCAGCTATAGTCATAGATAATTGGCGTCTTATGCTCCAGACGCAGGTTATGAGAGAAGAACTTGAAACACGCAAAAAAGTCGAGAAAGCGAAGGGAATTCTAATGAAGGAGGAAGGCTTAAGCGAAGACGCGGCGTATAATTTGATGAGAAAATACTCGATGAAAACAAGAAGACAAATGAAAGAAATCGCAGAATCAATTATCGTTAGTTATGAGGTAAGACCCCGTTAGAGATAGGTCGCCAATGTATATTTGGCGACCGTAAACCAACTTTAATTCTAGAGGTTGTGTTCTATTCTTTCCAATCTATTAGTGAAGCGCAAGTTCCTTTTTAATCTCTAACGAGGTAAAAGATAAAAAATCCTCAAAGTAAAAGGTCCTCGCCATAACGATTTAAAAAATTCCAGATTCACATTAGCATTTCACATCATATATAAATCATTTGTTGGGAAATTACTGTCTGTGGTTAGGTTTACTTTTAATCTTCTAAGCCCCATTTCATCTCCGGGGCGCGGAATGTGAGTCAGGTGTACTTCGCATCCCGCCAATTCCTTTAATTTTTCCATAGCGGTTTCCGCAGTGGGATTTGTTGCGGCGGATATGCTTAATGCGGTAAGTGTTTCCTGTAAATCGAGATTTTCCCGTTTTAATTCTAATACATCTTTTTTGAGATTGGTGATGTTTTCTAGTATGTGCGGAGACAGCAAATGGATTTTGTCGGGTATTTCTGCCAATTCTTTTATGGCGTTTAAAATCAAACTTGCGGGCGCGCTCATAAGCGATGAATTCTTTCCGGTAACGATTTTCCCGCTTTGCAGTTCTATTGCCGCTCCGCAACTGATTTGCGGAATAATTTTCGTTTTTCTTCTTACCCCGTTCACTGCCTTTCTTGCCGGGATAACGACTTTTCTGTCTTCAGGTTTCATGTTTAATTCTTCTATCAGCAGAAGCATCTTTTCCACAGTCTCTTGCGAAGATATGCCCAAAACATTCTCATATTTATAGCGGAAATATCTCCTTATGATTTCTTGTTTTGCCGCTTCCTGAACTATCTTGTCATTCGCTATCGCAAAACCTGCTCTGTTGACGCCCATGTCAGTGGGAGATTTATAAGGCAACTTATTATCCATTATTTTTTCGAGTATTCTTTTTACTACGGGGAAAATTTCTATGTCGCGGTTGTAATTCACTGCGCTTTTATCATAAGCGTTCAAATGAAATGGATCAATCATATTGACGTCTGCCAAATCTGCTGTCGCTGCTTCGTAAGCAATATTTACGGCATGTTTTAAAGGGATATTCCAAATCGGGAATGTTTCGAATTTTGCGTAGCCGGATTTTATCCCCTTTTTATAATCGTGATAAAGCTGTGAAAGGCAGGTTGCCAACTTTCCGCTGCCAGGTCCCGGTCCGGTAACTATAACAATGTCGTTTTTTGTTTTAATGTAAGAATTTTTCCCGTAGCCGTCCTCGCTTACGATTGTGTCTATATCGGTGGGATATCCTTTTGTGGCGGGATGCAGATAGACCCTGATATTTCTGTTTTCCAGTTTGTTTTTAAATCCTATTGCTTGGGGCTGGTTTGCGAAACGGGTTATCACAATCGCAGTGACATCCAAATCGTTTTCTCTCAAATCATCGATAAGTTTTAGAGTGTCCACATCGTAAGTTATGCCGAAGTCTCCCCTGATTCTTCCTTTCTCGATATCTTCCGCGTATATGCAAAGTATGATGTCTATTTTATTTTTTAATTGTTTTAAGAGTTTTATTTTAATATTGGGTTTGTATCCCGGAAGAACTCTCGATGCGTGGTAGTCGTATAGAAGTTTTCCCCCGAATTCAAGATAGAGTTTGCCGTTGAACATATCGATGCGCTTCAAAATGGCTTTGCTCTGCTGCCGGAGGTATTTTTTATTGTCGAAACCTATTCTTTTTTGCATTTTTTATTTTACTCCACGGTTACGCTTTTGGCAAGGTTGCGGGGTTTATCAACATCGCAACCTCTTAAAACAGCCATATAATATGCAAAAAGTTGAAGCGGGATTGCGGTAAGAAGAGGAGTGAGAAAATCTAGGGTTTTGGGGACTGTAATAACCGAATCCGCTATTTGCCACATTGAACTGTTCCCTTCGCTGGCTATTGCTATAACTTGTCCTTCACGGGACTTGACTTCTTCTATATTGGAAATGATTTTTTTGTATATTTGGTTTTCGGTGTCGGTGGCAATAAATACTACGGGCATATTCTTATCGATAAGCGCAATGGGCCCATGTTTCATTTCCGCCGCAGGATAGCCCTCTGCATGTATGTAAGAAATTTCTTTTAATTTGAGTGCTCCCTCCAAAGCAACGGGGAAATTATATCCTCTCCCCAGATATAATAAGTTATTAAAGTTGACATAGTGTTTTGCTATATTCAAAATTGCCTTACTTTGTTGCAGAATTTTTTTTATTTGAATGGGAATTTTCAGAAGAGAGTTAATAATACGACGGGATTTTTCCTTGTTTATCAGATGTTTTTCCTGGCCTATTAAAAGAGTTATCAAAGCCAAAACGCATACCTGGCTCGTGAAAGCTTTGGTCGAAGCAACGCCTATTTCGGGCCCTGCGTGCAGATATATCCCGGCATGTGTTTCCCTTGCAATCGTGGAGTCGACACAATTGACGAGTCCTAATGTAATCGCTTTTTTCGCTTTTGCTTCTTTAATCGCAGCAAGCGTGTCGGCCGTTTCGCCGGATTGGCTTATTCCGATAACGACAGAATTCTCGTCAACGATAAAATTTTTATATCTTGCCTCCGATGCGTATTCCACTTCCACGGGTATACCAAGGATATTTTCGAATATATATTTACCGATAAGGCCCGCATGCCACGATGTTCCGCAAGCCGCAATAACTATTTTTTTGGCGTCAAGCAGACAGTCAAGGCCGGTAGGCGGTTTGCCTTTTTTGTCAAACCATTTTATCGGCGATTCCAGTCCACCGAGTTTAACTCTGGCGTTATCTTTTAATATACGGCCGCGTATAGCATCATATACGGTTTGGCTCTGCTCGAATATCTCTTTGAGCATGTAATGAGGGAATCCACCTTTTGTAATTTTATCCAGCGACCAGGTTATCTCTTCTGTCTCTTTTTCAACTTCAACATTATGTATATTGGTAATGCGGTAGCCGGATGGTTTAAGCACTGCGATTTCCTCGTCACCTAAATATATTACTTTTCTGGTGTGTTTGACTATAGCCACAGGGTCGGAAGCCACTAGATATTCCCCATCCTTACCTATTCCTATAACCAATGGGCTACCCAAACGAGCAGCTACAATTTTATCCGGCTCATCTTCGCATATAACGGCAAAAGCGTAAGCACCTTCTACTAAAGCTAACGCTTCCTGAACAGCTTTTAATAAATCGCCCTTGTAGAATTTTTCTATTAAGTGCGGAAAAACTTCGGTATCTGTTGTAGATTTGAAAGTGTGGCCTTCGTCTTCCAGCAATTGTCTTAAAGACGCATAATTTTCTATTATGCCATTGTGGACTACTGCTATTTTCCCCGAACAATCAACGTGGGGATGAGCGTTTGAGTTGCATGGGTCTCCGTGGGTTGCCCAGCGGGTATGCCCTAATCCTATATTACCTGCAGGTTTTTTCTTTTTGGTTAAATGTTCTAAATCGGTAATTCTTCCCTTGCATTTTAAGATGGACGTTCTGTGTTTGTCGATAACGGCTATACCGGCAGAATCATAGCCGCGATATTCTAATTTTTTCAGTCCATCCAAAATAATCGGGACAACGTTCTTTTTACCGATATAGCCGATTATTCCGCACATTTTAACCTCGCTACACCTAGTTGGACTACAGACCATAGACCTTTTAAAAGTTTCTATCCTTTTGTCTTTAGTCTGATTATATTTTGACTTCCACTCCTCTTTTCTTCAAATATTCTTTTGCCTGTTTTATTGAGTAGTCGCGGAAATGGAAAATGGAAGCGCATAAAGCCGCATCAGCTTTGCCTTTTGTCAAAACTTCATAAATATGTTCCAACGTTCCGGCTCCGCCTGAAGCGATTACGGGGATTTTTACAGCTTCTTTTATAGTTCTTGTCAATTCTATGTCGTATCCTGCTTTTGTTCCGTCCTTATCTATGCTTGTGGGAAGCAATGCACCTGCTCCCAGTCTTTCGGCTTCTTTTGCCCACTCTATAGCATCCATCCCTACAGATGTCTTGCCGGATTCGATATAAACTTCCCATGTCCCTTCTTCCACTTTCTTTGCATCGATTGCTACAATAACAGCCTCACTACCAAAATTTTTTGCAGCGTTTTGAATTAAAGATGGATCTTTTACGGCAGCCGTATTCATCGAAACTTTACTCACGCCTGATTTGAGAAGTTCTTCTATCTCAGATATGTTCTTTATACCCCCTCCTACTATCAGAGGTATGGAAACAGCTTTAGCAACTTCTTTTACTAACCCAATCATTGTTTTCCTTCCTTCGATGGTAGCGCTTATATCCAGAAAAACGATTTCGTCAGCGCCTTCCCTGCTGTAAAAGGAAGCGTTTTCTACTACATCTCCGGCAATTTTTATATTTTCGAAATGAACTCCCTTGACCACTTTGCCGTCTTTTACGTCAAGACACGGAATTATTTTTTTGATAGACATCTTTTAATTTATTTTTTGGTTAATCTTTTCCCGTCCAGCAATAAAGGCATAATTTGTCTTTCGGGAGTCCTATGGCTTTTATCATATCGTTGATTGTTTGATATCTTAAAGTGGTAACTTCCAAGTCTTTTGCAATGTATTCAACCATCTTTTTATATTCTTCGGAGTTTGGGTCCGTGTATTTTGAAATATCTTTGATTTCTTTGCCTTCAATAGCTTTAATGGCTTTGCGTGCAGCGAGTTCCTGTGTTGTTCGCGTGGACAGGTTGAATTTGCATGGGAACATCAAAGGCGGACAGGCAACTCTTATGTGAACTTCTTTTGCTTTGCAATCCCAAAGTTTTTTTACTGTAAAATTTTTAAGTTGAGTCCCTCTTACTATAGAATCTTCGCATAGAGCAATACGGTTGTTTTGTATTATTTCTCTTATGGGGATAAGTTTCATTTTTGCGATTAAATCACGTGTTTGTTGGGAAGGAGGCGTGTAACTCCTTCCGTATCCAGGGGTATATTTTACGAGTGCGCGTCTGAACGGTTTGCCTGACTGCATAGCATATCCGATTGCGTGCGAAGTTCCCGAATCAGGAACCCCTGAAACAAAATCTATTTCTATATCTTTATCTTTTTTTGCTAATGCTTTCCCGCTTCTTTCTCTTACTGATTCTACATTTATCCCGTCGTAACTTGATGCCGGAAAACCCGTATATATCCACAAAAAAGCGCAGATTTTATTTATCTTGTTACCCTGTTTTTTCTCTTGTGTCCCATTTTCGTTAATGAGAATTATCTCGCCGGGTTGGATGAACTTTGTGATTTCAAATCCAATGTTTTGGAATGCGCTTGTTTCGGTAGTGATAGCCCAAGAGTTTTTGCCTTTTCCTACTGCGAGCGGCGTGTAACCGAAGCGGTCTCGCGCAGCGTATAGGCCATCTTTATGCAACAGCAAAAGAGAACAAGAACCTTTTATCGCGGAGAACATTTTTTCTATGCCGTCTGCTATATTGTTTCCCCTGCATATCAACTTTGCCGTTAACTCGGTAATGTTGACAGAGTCTTTGCTTACTTCGCTAAACGACACACCTTCTTTTATCAACTCTTGCGTCAATTCTTTTGAGTTCCCTATAAAGCCGTTCGTAACTATGCAAAATGGCCCGAATTTTGATTCTAAATAAATGGGCTGTTCGTCGAAGTCGCTTATGACACCGATCCCCTTATTGCCCTTCATATTTTTATATTCCTGATAAAATTTCGATTTGAATTGTGATTGGCTTAAACTGTGTATATGGCGCGTGAATCTTTTTTTCCCGTCTTGATTTGAACCATCCAAAACCGCTATCCCGCCGTATTCCGTGCCCAA
>CAZNJA010000060.1:1035-7762 GCA_964573245.1 uncultured bacterium | reverse complement strand
GCGGCTTCGGCGGGACTTCTTCGGCTTGTCCTTTAGCCGCAGGCATTGCCGCTTTACTTCTTTCGGAAAACCCCGCTCTCACGCCTAATGAAATAAAGGCAACTTTATGTATTAGTGCGGATAAAATCGGGAACGTTATTTATAGCGGTGGTTACAACAAATATTATGGTTATGGTCGTGTTAATGCCAATGAGGCACTGGATGCATTAAGTGGGCCCATAGCACATGTCATATATGCAGAAGCCGGTAGTCACGGTAGTGTTTCACCTGCAGGCGATGTGGTAGTTGAATATAATGCTGACCAGGCATTTACTATCACGGCTGATGCAAATTACCTGATAAACGATGTAGTTGTAGATGGAGTTTCTCAAGGCGAAATAGATAGTTATACTTTTGAGAGTGTCACGGAAGGTCACACTATTACTGCCGATTTTGTAGCAACTGGCGATGGTGATGATGATGGTGAAGGCGATGGTTTTGATAGTGGCGATGGTTTTGATAGCGGCGATGGATTTGGGGATGGCGGTGAAGGTGGTAGCGGCGGGTGTTTTATCGTGACTGCTTGTTTCGGCACACCGATGGCAAACGAGGTTAAAGTTTTAAGCCAGTTTAGAGATAAATATCTGCTTACTAATTTTGCAGGCGAAGTTTTCGTCAATACTTATTATAAAGTCTCTCCTCCATTAGCAGATTTTGTAACCGAATGCCCCACGCTTAAAAATATGGCAAGAGAGATGTTGAAACCTGTAATTTGGATAGCGAAGAAATTTGAGGATTAGTAAGGAGCTATAATTTACCCCCACACCAAAAACTTTGGTGTGGGGGTTTTATTTGACCCCGTTAGAGATAGGTCGCCATTGGGCGACCGTAAATCACACTTAACCTTTGAATGTTCTCCTCTGTTGGTTTCTTAAGCCTTTAGATGGTTCATAGCATCATCTTTTTTAACCTCTAACGGGGTTGAAGTCTTTTTCTTTAGGTAGTATAATCTGAGCAAAATTTTACAAAGGAAAAACAAATGAAAATGACTGGAGCAAAAGCGATTGTTGAATCATTAAAGAAGGAAGGGGTTGATACTATTTTTGGGTTTCCGGGAGGTTCGGTCCTTCCTATATTTGATGAACTTTACGAAGCCCCTTTAAAATTTATATTGACGGGGCATGAGCAGGGAGCCGCTCATATGGCGGACGGCTATGCACGTGCTACCGGCAAGGTTGGCGTATGTATTGCTACTTCAGGCCCCGGGGCTACTAATTTGGTCACAGGTATTGCTACTGCTTACATGGATTCGGTCCCTATGATTGCCCTTACCGGACAGGTTACCAGAAAAATGATAGGCAACGATGCGTTCCAGGAAGCGCCGATTACAGAAATAACAAAAGCGATTACCAAACATAATTTTCTTGTTCAGGATGCAAATGAATTGCCGGAAATAATCAAGTCGGCGTTTCATATCGCCTCTTCGGGACGTCCGGGGCCTGTTCTTATAGATCTTCCCAAAGACGTGCAGATAGAAGAGATGAATTTCACGTATCCAAGCAAACTAAACTTAAAGAGTTATAAACCGGTTTTGAAAGGGCATATTGGACAGATAAATAAGGCATGCGAACTTATTTATAAAGCAAAGAAACCTGTTATATATATCGGCGGCGGTGTTATTATATCCGGCGCTCATGAACTTGTCCGCAAGTTGGCGGAAAAAACTAAAATACCCGTTACGATGACGCTTTTGGGGCTGGGAGGATTTCCTTCAGCGCATCCTTTGTCGCTTGATATGCTTGGTATGCACGGAACCAGGTATGCTAATTATGCGATTATGGAATCTGATTTGATTATTGCCATAGGCGCAAGGTTTGACGACAGAGTAACCGGCAAAATAGATTGTTTCGCGCCGCATGCAAAGATTATACATATTGATATAGACCCGACATCGATAAGTAAATCCGTAAAAGTAGATATTCCGATAGTCGGAGACGCAAAGGAAGTTCTAAAAGAATTAATTACTCATGTAAAAGTGCCTGATACAAAGGAATGGCTGAAAAAGATAAATGAATGGAAAAAGAGATATCCGCTTGCTTATAAAAAAGACGACAAACTAAGACCACAGTATATTATAGAAGAAATTTGTGAACTTACAAAAGGCGAGGCGATTATAACCACCGAAGTCGGGCAGAATCAGATGTGGGCAGCTCAATTCTATAAATATAGCGCTCCGAGAACATTTCTTTCTTCGGGTGGCCTGGGAACTATGGGATATGGGTTTCCCGCCGCTATCGGCGCCAAACTCGGTTGCCCGGATAAAATAGTGTTTGATATTGCAGGCGACGGAAGTATCCAGATGAATATTCAGGAACTTATAACGGCTATGGCACATAAAGTTCCGGTGAAGGTAGCGATTTTAAATAATTCGTATCTAGGTATGGTCAGACAGTGGCAGGAACTTTTCTATAAGAGAAGATATTCAGCTACCGACTTAAAGAGAAATCCTGATTTTGTGAAGATAGCTGAAGCCTACGGCGCTTTGGGGATAAAAGTGGATAAGAAAAGAGATGTAAGAGCTGCTTTACAGAAAGCGATTAAAAGTCCTCTCCCTGTGCTTATGGATTTTGTCATAGAAAGGGAAGAGAATGTTTCTCCCATAGTTCCGCCGGGAGAAGCGCTTAACCAGATGATAGGGGGAATGGCATAGGAAAATAAAAAATAAAAAATTACCCCTAGAAATTCGGAGAATTTCAGGGACTAAGTCCTCGGAATCTTGTAAAGATTCCAGAGGGAATATTAAATATCAAAAAGCAAAAATATAAAAATAGAAAAACTGAAAAATAAAATGGTAAAAATAAAAAATAAAAAAATGAGGAGAACATGAACAAACATATAATCTCGGTTTTGGTAGAGAATAAATCGGGTGTCCTTTCAAGGATAGCGGCTTTGTTTGCAGCACGCGGGTTTAACATAGATTCTTTGGCGGTCGGCGAAACAGAAGACCCTAAGATTTCCCGTATGACTATTGTTTCGGAAGGTGAAGAAAATGTTTTGGAGCAGGTTGTGAAACAATTGCGGAGGCTTATTGATGTTATCAGCGTATCCGACTACACCAAAAAAGGCCTTGATTATGTAGACAGAGAATTGGTTCTTGTAAAAGTGAATGCTCCTGCTTCCAAACGCTCTGAAATTATAGAAATCGCAGATATTTTTCGCGCTAAAATCGTGGATGTGTCGCTACACATGCTGGCTATAGAAATCACAGGAACTGAAAGCAAAATACAGGCATTTTTGGATTTGATGCACGGTTTTAAAATAAAAGAAATTGTGCGGACAGGAAAAATTGCAATAGTTAGAGAAAACCAACCCTCAAACAACGATGAGTAAGGAAAGAATTTTTTTCGTAGTTATTTTTATATTTTTTGTTTTGTCTTTGATTGCGGCAAGTTTTCTTGTTGTTAGAACTCCGGTTGGAAAATCCACATTTTCCGCTGATATAAAGGGTTTTTCCAGAGTAAGAGAGAACATTGCCATAGTTAACATTTACGGACCTATACAAATTCAATCCGGCGGCGGGTTTTTTGAAGCACTGCCCGCGGGAGCCGATTATACTGTTCAAGAATTGAAAAGGTTGAGAAAAAGCCCGAGCATAAAAGCAGTTGTTTTAAGGATCAATTCTCCCGGTGGCTCTGTCGGCGCGGTGCAGGAAATATATACAGAACTTTTAAAGTTAAAAGAAAGCGGCAAGAAAATAGTCGCTTCGCAGGCAGAAGTGTCAGCTTCGGGCGGATATTATCTTGCTGTGACTGCAGATAAGATAGTTTCCAATCCCGGGGCCATAACCGGCAGTATCGGTGTTATTATATCTGTGACTAATTTCGAAGAACTTTTCGGAAAAATCGGTGTAGGTGTAGAAGTGATAAAATCAAGAGAGCATAAAGATATAGGTTCGAGCGTACGGGCAATGACCGATGAAGAAAGGCAGATTTTGAAAGATATGGTGGATAACGCTTATCAACAATTCTTGGACGCGGTCAAAAAGGGGAGAAGCTCTGTAATGACTGAAGAAGAAATAGAAGAAGTATGCGATGGGCGAATTATGACGGGCGCGCAAGCGAAAGAAATAGGGCTTATTGACGAGTTGGGAAATCTTGAAGACGCTATAAATATTGCCGCAGAACTTGCGGGTATCAAGGAAAACGACATAAGAATTTTTGAAGAAAGAAAGGATTGGAGGAGAGTGTTGTTGCAGCAATTGGGGACCATGACGTCAAACCCGTTAAGTAGATTCCTGCCTCCCAAAACAGGACTTTTAGAATATCTTTGGGTCCCAGAGTATTAAAAATGAATAATCTCGAGATTTTATTTAATCTTATCGTCCATCCACTTTACGCCTTAAGAAGAGAAGACAGGACATTAGGACTTGCAATTATAGTGATAATAGCGGCGCTTTGGTCATCTATTGCGGGAAACTCCTTGATAAGAGGAACATCCGTATCCGCCACATTTTTCTCGTTAAATATCATTTTTTCTGTTATAACAATACTTTTTTTAATAGTCCTGCAAGTTTCCTTATGGCATTTTATTTCTGAGGGTTTCAAAGGCAGGGGTAAAGTGAGTGAACTCTTTTTGTGTGTTTGTCTTTCTTTTCTTCCATATATATTTCTTGCCCCCATGGCGCTGATTGTGAAATCTTTAAGCATAAACACGAATTTTCTTTGGTCGTTTTTTCAGTTTTCTATACTTGTATGGGTAATTGTTTTGCAAATTAATTCCATAAGAAGCGTTTACGGATTAAACGGCTCTCAAGCTGTTTTGACATACTTTATTCCGTTTGCCGTAATATTCTTTATAATATTTTTGATGCTGGTAATTGCAGGAGTATTTATAGCCATTACTGCTTCCGAAATGTTTATGCCCCTGATGCAATTGTAAACAAGACGCCGAGGTGGCGGAACTGGCAGACGCGCATGGTTCAGGACCATGTTCCCTAACGGGATTGGGGGTTCAACTCCCCCCTTCGGCACCGTTTCAATCTTCAAATGTCCTAATCTTATTTAATTCTGTTGTAATCATCTGTCCCATCTAAAGTAATTTTAAATTGCTCAAAGAATTTATCAACAAATATTATAGACCGGAATAGACATAGAAAAGAAAGAAACAGGCGTTAATATAGTTTTAGCCGAATAGTAAAAAAGGGCTGAGAGATTAAACTCTCGGCCCTTTTTAAATCATTTAGGTCTGTTATAAAAGTTTAGAAGCAGGTTTGTGGAGACAGTTACATAAGTTAAGTTATTAGTCTTTAGTCTGACATCTAAATTATTTCTCTTCCCAATCCTTTAATAGTTTGTATTCTATCGAGTCGACTAATGCTTCCCACGATGCTTCGATGATATTTGTGGAGACGCCGATTGTTGCCCATGTATGTTTATGGTCGCTAAATTGGATAAGAACTCTTGTTTTTGCGGCAGTTCCCTCTTCGGGATTGATAATTCTTACTTTATAATCCGTTAACTCGAATTCTGCCAAAGACGGATAAAATTTCAACAAGGTTTTCTTTAATGCATTTGCCAGTGCGTCGACAGGCCCGTCGCCCAACGAAGCTGTATGCTCCTCTTGTTTATCTACTTTGGCTCTTATAGTTGCCTTGGAAGAAAATTTATTATTCTGCATAGTTACGCGCACGTCATATCCTTCCAGATGAAAGAATTTCTTATGTTTAAAGAAAGTCCTTTTTATCAAAAGTTCCAAAGATGCTTCTGCCGCTTCAAAATGATATCCGGCGTTTTCTAATTCTTTAAGTTTATTGAGCAGAGTTATTATCTTAGGATCTTTTTCGTTCAATTTTATTCCCAACTCTTTTGCTTTTAGAAAAATTGTTGCTTTTCCCGAAAGTTCCGAAGCGGAAAATCTTGTTTTATTCCCGACTAATTTCGGGTCTATGTGTTCATAAGAGACAGGACTTTTCTTTATTGCGTCTGCATGAATACCGCCCTTATGAGAAAAAGCGTTTTCTCCGATAAAAGGATGATTCTTTGACGGTATTAAATTTGCAATTTCATCGATGTAAAGCGACAGTTCGGTTAGTTTTGATAGATTTTTCCCCGTTAGGCACTTTATTCCCATTTTTAGCTGCAAGTTTGGGATAATCGAAATTAGGTCTGCGTTGCCGCATCTTTCACCCAATCCGTTTATTGTTCCCTGAATATGAGTCGCGCCGTTTTCTACGGCTATTATTGAATTGGCAACCGCCATGCCGTTATCGTTATGAGCGTGTATTCCCAATTCGCATTTTATTTCTTTTTTCACTTTTTTTACTATGGATTCTATTTCAGAGGGAAGTGTTCCGCCATTTGTATCACACAGAGCAAGACAGTCAGCTCCGCCTTTTACAGCAGCTTTTAAAGTTTTTAGAGCATAGGAAGAGCTATCTTTAAATCCGTCAAAAAAATGTTCCGCGTCGTAGATAACTTCTTTATTGTATTTTTTGAAAAATCGGACGGATTCTTCAATCATTTTCAGATTTTCTTGTTCTGTTGTTTTTAGAACGTCTTTTACATGCAATCGCCAGCTTTTACCGAATATCGTTATTATAGGAGCTTGCGATTCCAAAGACCTTTTAAGCGAAATATCTTCTTCTGCTTTTGCGTTTGCTCTTCTTGTGGAAGTGAAAGCGGCTATTTTACTTTTGCCGAGGTTTAGATTTTGTACTACTTTAAAAAAACTTATGTCTTTAGGATTAGAG
>CAZNJA010000060.1:0-1025 GCA_964573245.1 uncultured bacterium | reverse complement strand
TCACGACGTCCGTGCCGGCGGTAGCGAGGACGTTCAGCGTCGGGTCCTTCGCGGGGTCGGCGCCTGCCCGCCGCGTGGATCCGAAGGCGACGAGCTTGGCGTTGAGCTTCACGTCACGCATGCGCTCGAAGAACTCGACGTCCTTGGGGTTCGACCCGGGCCAACCGCCCTCGATATAATGGATACCGATTTCGGAAAGCTTTTTTGCTATCTTTAGTTTATCTTCCAAAGAGAAGGATATACCTTTTGATTGGGCTCCGTCTCTTAAAGTAGTGTCGTATAATTTTATTTTTCTCATACTATAACTCTTCTATAATTGTAACAAATTAATGAATTTTCTTCTTATGTTTCTGCGAATATTGAGCATCTAATATCCGATATACAATTTTTATCATTTCTCAAACTCAAATTCTTTGTGTAATGCTTTTACTGCTTTATCGCATAAGTCCCTTCTTATCGCGCAGGAAATTCTTATTTCGGATGTTGTTATCATTTCTATATTTACATTTTCTCTTGCCAATGCTTCGAACATTCTACCGGCAATTCCTGCATTTGTTCTCATTCCGACTCCCACCACCGCGATTTTCCCGATATTTAAATCGCTTGAAACTCTTTCCGCTTTAAGATGCTCTTTTGCTCTTTCCATTACTTTCAATGTTTGGGAAAGCGAAGTTTCGTTTACGGTAAAAGATATATCGCTTTTGCCTTGGTAGTCTGAAGACTGAATTATCATATCGACATTAATTTTTTCTTTGCCCAATTCTCCGAAAATATAGGCTGCTATTCCCGGTTTGTTAGAAATATTGTGGATAGTAACTCTTGCTTCGTCTTTGGCGGTTACCACGCCTCTTACGAAGACTTTTTCCATCGATTCGCATTCTTCCATTATTGTCGTTCCCTCCTTTTTGTTTAAGCTTGAACGAACATGAAGTTTGAGTTTATATTTGCTTGCCAGTTCTATTGATCTTGATTGCATTACTTGAGCACCACTTGATGCCATTTCCAACATTTCGTCGTAAGAAATA
>CAZNJA010000059.1:0-8144 GCA_964573245.1 uncultured bacterium | reverse complement strand
TCGTCCCAATCAAGCCCCATCCATTTAAGCGAATCCAAAATCTGCAGTTCGGCTTCCTTGGTGGAGCGCGTCAAATCCGTATCTTCCATGCGAAGAATGGATTTACCTTTATTGTGTTTTGCGAATAACCAGTTAAAAAGTGCCGTCCTCGCGCCGCCTATATGCAAAAATCCGGTAGGCGACGGTGCAAATCTCACTCGAACCATGTCACACTCCTAATTAATTTGATTCTAGATACTGCCTGCCCGCTTCGCAGCAGGCTGGGATACTAGATGCTTGTAAAAGAATTCTATTCGGTTGCTTCTACGAGTATCAAGAATCTAGTATCAAGTATCCGTTTTTGTTATTGTCATTATACCAACTCCCTCTTCAAAATTTTTCCTGTCGGTGTTTTGGGCAACTCTTTCCTGAATTCTATTCTTCTGGGAATTTTGTAAGGAGCAAGTAAATGTTTTAAATATTTATGTATATCTTCGTCTGTTATTTCTCCTGCTTCTTTAAGCACGACATAAGCCACCGGAACCTCATCTCCGTCTTCAAGATGCCTTCCGACTACGGCAGCTTCTTTTATTTGCGGATGAGCATATAAGGTGTCTTCAACTTCTTTCGGATAAACATTTAGGCCTTTCACAACAATCAAATCCTTTTTTCTGTCGACTATATACAGAAATCCGTCTTCGTCCAATTTACCCAAATCGCCGGTATGAAGCCATCCGCTTCTTATAACGGCTTTAGTTTCTTCGGGCTTGTCGTAATATCCCTTCATAACAGAAGGGCCTTTTATGAGTATTTCGCCCACGTCGCCCGCGAAAAGTTTTTTGTTTTCCTCGTCGATTATTTTTACTTCTATGTCGTTAAGCGGAAGTCCGACCGAGCCGGGTTTTTTCTTACGAACAGGCGACAGCGACACAACGGGAGACGCCTCGGTCAATCCATATCCTTCAATAAGGGGAACATGAAATTTCGCCTCGAATTTTTTCATAACTTCAAAAGGCAACGCGTCTCCGCCGGAAACGCACAGGCGTATCGGGTTTACAAACAATTTAAACGGGAACGCCGTAAGGAAAAACGGTGTTTTTGCTTCGACTAAAATCCGATAAATCGGAGGAATTGCTATCAATATCGTTATTTTACTTATTAATATCTGCCTGAATGTTTCTTTGAAGTTCTTCAACGATTTTATAATCACGGATGTTGCGCCTGCGCAAAAAGGAACCAAAACGCAGGTTGTGATAGTAAAAGAATGATAAAGCAATAAAAGGCATGAGAAACGGTCTCTATGTGTAATCCTTACCCTTTTTAAACAAGCCCGGGCGTTGGAAATAAGATTGTTGTGCGTTAACATAACGCCCTTTGGGGAACCGGTAGTGCCGGAAGTATAGATTAGAGTGGCAATATCGTCGCCTGCGCATTTACAGGAGGGTTCGGAAACATCCCCATTCTTAAAACATTCCCCCCCCAGATCTTCTTCCATCCAGAGAAATTTTAAGGAATCAACTCTTGTCAAAAGTTCGTCCGCCGTCTCTTTGAAGGGGCCAGAACTAATAAGCCCGACCGCCTTCGCGTCCTGAAGGATAAAATCGAGCTCTTCAAAGGTGAGCATGGTATTAAGAGGCAGGACAACTGCGCCTATTTTTACTATCGCGAAATAAGAAATAATAAACTCGATGCAGTTCTGCAGTAATATTGCTATTTTGTCGGTTCTTTTGACGCCCTTTAAAGAAAGAAAATTTGCGAGTTGATTTACTTTTTCGTTGAAACTTTTATAAGTCAGCGTTTTAAAACCCGCAGCTTCATCATTGGGTTGGATAAGAGCAATATTATCGCCAAATTTTGCAGCGTTTAATTTAACAAGTTCACCCAGCGTCAATATAAACTCCTTAATTAATGTGTATGGTTTTATATCATAAAAACAGAAAGAGTTAAAGCAATTTAAGGTTGCAATTCGCAACATTAAGAGAGTAGAATAATCTAAAACATGGAACAGACCGATGGCATCATTTTAAGAAGTTATGATGTAAGGGAAACCAGCAAACTCGCCATTTTCTACACGCGCGATTTCGGGGTTTTAAAAGGACTTGCAAAAGGTGCAAGGGTCAAACAGAAATATTTCGGCAGTTCCTTAGAGCCGTTTTCCCACGATTATCTATCGTTTTATAAAAGCAGAAACAGCGAGGTCCATCTCATAGGCAAATGCGAGCAAAAAAACTTTTATGCCGGCATTAGAGAAAACATTCTGAAATCCTCGTTCGCGATATATTGGATGGAAATCGTTCAGGAACTAATTCAAGATAAAGATGAAAAACTATTTGAATTTCTACTCTCCTCTTTATCTTACCTTGAAAAAGAATCCACTCTTCCACCGCTTCTGCTACCGTTTTTTGAATTAAACCTGCTAAAATTGGCAGGATACGGGCCTGTGCTTAACCATTGCGTAAGCTGTAAAAAACAAACCGACACTTACAAATTCAGCCCGATTCTCGGTGGGCTTATTTGTCTCGACTGTTATCAGAAAGACAATCGTTCGATAGATATTATGCCGAACACCATCTCGCTTATGAATCTTTTGACGAAAACGCAAATGGAAAATCTTTCGCGAATCAGCGCGGTGCCTAAACTATTAGGACAAGTAAAAGGCATAATTCACTATTATTTATTTCACTCAATCGGGAAAAGACCAAAAACCTTAAAGTTTATAGAACAAATATCGCCCGTCCTGTCCCGCCGCAACGTAGGGACTGGCGGCAAAGGAAGAACATTCGCAAAGGCATATCTTTGAGCGCGACTTAAATAATCTGCGTAATAGTGTTAAAATCCGTGCAATCGTAAATTCTAAAAAGGAGGAAAAACAATGTTCAAAAAGTTTGCGTATTGGTTGATGGCAGTCATTTTAATTTTTGGATTATCTTATGTTCAGGGTTTTACGAAGATGAAAACATCACAGACGACATCCGAGAGAGAATACATACAAGCAGAAGAGGAAGAAGAAATAGTTGCTCCCGAACCTTTTCACGGAATAAAGAAAAGAATCGGGGTGTCCGGCTTTGAGAATAAATCCGGGTGGAGAGGCGAATCGCGTCTCGGCTACGGAATGGCTGAAATGCTCACAACGGCGCTAATCAATACCGGCAGATTTATAGTCGTGGAAAGAACAGACTTGGAAGACATTTTAGGTGAACAAAGATTACAGGAACAGGGTAAACTTGCCGGAATCACAGGACCCCAAACGAATCGACTAATAGGTGCCCAGATTTTAATAAGAGGCGCAGTCACTGAATATGAAGCCTCAAAAGCCCGCGGAGGCGGTGGAATTTCAATAAAAGGTATCGGCATAGGGATGAGCGGCAGCGTGGCACACGTAGCACTTGATTTAAGAATTTATGACACCTCAACAGGCCAAGTTCTTCAGTCCCACCGCGCAGTAGGCGAAGCAAAAAGCACCGGGCTTGCAGTAGGCGGTGTCTCGGGTGATGTCGCTTTCGGAGCCGGAGGATATTGGAAAACTCCTCTTGGAGAAGCTACCAGAAAAGCGATTAACGACGCTGTTAATTTTATAGTGCGTGAAATGGAAAATGTATCCTGGCAGTCAAGTATCGTAAAAGTTGATAATAATAATGTCGTATATATAAGTGGCGGACAAGATGTTAATATGTCCACTGGGACCACATATACTGTTTACGGTGTCGGCGAAGAACTAATCGACCCTGCGACCGGAATGTCTTTAGGTAAAGAAGAATCCAGAATCGGCAGAATAGAAGTAACATCTGTGGAAGAAAAATTCTCCAAAGCTAAAATTTTGGAAGGTTCGGGGTTTAAGTATGGGGATGTAGTGAAATAATTCCTCGCCCTGCTCGGATTTTAAAATTTAAAATTATCAATTAGCATTTAAATTGCTAATTGCGCATTGATAATTGTAGGAATTTATATCCATGCCTCTTCCAAAAGTTGCTATTGTCGGCCGCCCAAATGTGGGCAAGTCAACGCTTTTTAATCGACTTACAAAAAGCAGGGCTTCTATCATAGACTCCAAGCCCGGAGTAACAAGAGACCTCCTCTACCGCGAGGTGTATTGGGGCAAAAAGACCTTCGAACTCATAGACACCGGCGGGCTTATTCCGCCCGGCGAAGAAAAAATAACGCAGGAAATAAAAAAACATGTTTCTTTAAGCATCCAGGAGTCAGAGCTTATTTTGTTTTTGGTTGACGGCGAAGAGGGACTACACCATTGGGATGAAGAAATATGCAAACTGTTAAGAAAAACTGGCAAGCCGATTATTCTTGTCGTAAACAAATTCGAAGGCAAAAAAAGAGACTTCACATCTTCCGAATTTTACAAATTGGGCTTTGAGGACACCATACTTATCTCCGCGCTCCACGGACTCAACATAACCGAACTAATGGACAAAATTTCCGAGAAAATTCCGAAAGGAGAGCGTGAGAACACGCCCAAACCGCCCAAACTTATGATTGTCGGCCATCCGAATGTCGGCAAATCCACGATAATAAACAAACTTTTGGGAAGCGAAAGAGTAATCGTTCATGACGTTCCGGGAACAACAAGAGATATCGTAGAAATTCCGTTTTCTTTTGAAGGAGAGGACTTCTTATTGCTTGATACAAGCGGCATAAGGCGCGAAAGCAAAATAAAAGAAGGCTTGGAAAAGGTCGCAGTCAAAAAAACCAAAAGAGCGATAGAAGCATCAGATTTAATATTCTTCCTGCTTGATTTAAGCAGTGAAGGCATCGTAAGGGAGGATTTATCAATCGCATCATTTTTGGAAGAAAACGCAAAAATGGTGGTAGTGCTTCTAAATAAATGCGACCTTATTCCTGCCCGCCAACCTGCCCGCTTTGCAGCAGGCGGGAGTTCTAGTGAGGGGGAAGACAAACAAAGAGAAGAATACCTCATGTCGGCACGAAAGGCGCTCGCATTCCTCAACTTCGCTCCGTTCATATTCACATCGGGCGTAACAGGCGAAAATCTTGATACAGCGCTCAAAACGGCAAAACGAATAATCCCGACTTATAAAATACCGCTCACCCGAACACAGTTACAGGAAGCTCTTGCCGAAATAAAATTAAAACGCCTGCCAAAACACGGAACAAGAATTTATGACCTAACACAAGACCACGCCCACTCGAACAACATCATCTTAAGAACAAACAATCCGTCGGGGATAGATAAAACTTACCTTCGATTTATTACGCACCATCTGCACAAAAAATTCGGTCTGGAAGGAATGCCGCTAATAATAAAAATAAGAAGCACACGACTAAAGCACGGACGGATAAGGAAGATGAAATAACAATTAGCAATGTAAAATTAGCAATGAACAATGAGCAATGAACAATTAGCAATGAACAATTAGCAATGAGCAATTAACAATGAGCAATGAACAATTAGCAATTAACAATGAACAATTAAAAAGTGAAGCCACAAGACTATTAGCTCGTGTGGCGAGACTGGTTCGGGGGAAAAAGTAAAAAGGCAAAATGAAAAAATTAATAATACCAATAATTTTAATTTTGGGGGTTCTAAACGGAGGATGTGTCAGATTAATACAGAAGATGTGGCCTTATGCCTATAAACAATTAGTTTCCAGAGAAACTATAAAAGCAAGTAATAATATCCAATACGAAATTGATTCCTTTCTACCTTCTTGGGGAATAAACTTCATAAAGAACTATCATGAATTTAAAAGCGCAAAGTATGGTTATAAGTGCATCAAAAAAGAGGGAAGACCAGAATACGGAATTATATTTACTTATGAAGGTAATGAATATCATCCCAAACTGAAAATCCTGGGTGTTCTTAAACATAGCGGTAAATATGAACGTATTAACTTAGATATTCGTTCTTTAGATAAAAATGGAACGTGTACGCCTCTCTTGAAAGCAAATGGAGATATCTTAATAAAGAAAAGTTTAGGGAAACCATATCCTGCACATGATATAGAATTTTATCTTATTGACCAGTTATATGTGCAGTTTGAAGATAATGGAGAAATTATAACTATTGAGTTAAAAAACATCGACTACCATTTAAAGAGAGGAATCAAATTCGGTATGGGCTACTAATTTTTTCTCTATTTTTGAATTTTGATTTGTGTTTTCCCTCTGGAATTCGTAGAATTCCGAGGACTTGGTCCCTGAAATTGCTTCGCAATTTCTAGGGGTAATATTTAATTTATCTTATGAAAAAGTGCCCTTATTGCGCGGAAGAAATTCAAGACGACGCTATCAAGTGCAGATTCTGCGGCGAGATGCTGGCGGAAAAACCGCAACAGGTTCCGTGGTATTTCAGAACTAACTATATAATTATTGCTTTTTTAGTTATCGGACCATTCGCTTTGCCGATGGTATGGTTTAATCCGCGACTGGGCTGGAAAACAAAAATAATCGTGACTATAATAGTTATTGTTATAACTTATTACTTAAGTATCTTTGTCGGAAATGCCTTGAAATCCATAAAAGAATATTACGATATTATTTTTCAGGATAATCTCCAATTTTAAGGAGAGAAAATTATGAGTCTAATACTGGTTATTCTCACCGGCTATATTCTCGGTTCCCTGCCTTTCAGTTTCTGGCTGGGGAGATTGAGGGGCGTGGATATAACAAGGATAGGAAGCGGGAATGTCGGCGCTACCAATCTTGCAAGGGCGCTGGGTCCCCAATGGGGGGTTCTTGCTTTTATCCTTGATGGGGGCAAGGGTCTTTTGGCGGTAGTTGCGGCGGGATATATTTTTAACTTGTCTGGGAATGCCAATCCCACATCTTTGGCTTTATTTAAAATAACCGGCGGTATTGCAAGTATTTCGGGGCATATCTGGAGCATCTGGCTGAAATTCAAAGGCGGAAAGGGTGTTGCCACTTCGATGGGCGTGTTTTTGGGGCTTGCGCCCGTAACTTTGCTCGTCGTGTTGGGAATATGGGTTGCGGTGTTTGTTTTGTTTGGGTATGTTTCGCTCGCTTCCATTATTGCAGCGATATCTGTACCGCTTTTGATGTGGCTGGGAATCGGCGGAAAGGTCGCTTTGCCCGTCATCATATTTTCCTGTATAGTTACTGTGCTTATAATTATCCGACACATCCCGAATATAAAGCGGTTGATAAAGGGAAAAGAAAATAAGTTTGGAAGAAGATAACAATGACTAAAATATCAGTTATCGGCGCGGGGAGCTGGGGGACAGCGGTTGCGCTGCATCTTGCCAAGAAAAAACACGATGTTACGCTTTGGGAAAACTTCCCGGATTACCTTAAAGTCCTAAAAGAAAAAAGAGAAAACATCAAGTTTTTGCCTGGGGTACAATTCCCCGACGAGATGATTTTAACATCGGACATAAACATCGCCGTAAAGGGGAAGGATTTAATTGTCCTTGCCGTGCCGTCGCAGTATTTGAGGAAAGTTCTTGAACAAATCAAAAATTTCGACACAGGGACGATTTTTGCATCTCTTGTAAAAGGGCTGGACGAGAATACGCTTTCCAGAATTTCCGAGATGGTCGAAAGTGTTTTGGGCCCCATTAGAAATGGGTCGCCTAAAGGCAACCGCACGGAAATGCCAGAGGCAATTCCTATTTCTAACGGGGTGAACATAGCCGTTTTATCGGGTCCTTCCATTGCGGTAGAGTTTGTAAGAGACATTCCCACGACAATAGTTTGCGCGGGAGAAGCCGAAATCACAAAAAAACTTCAGGAAATTTTTATGGGCAGGAATTTAAGGGTATATACGAATACGGATATCGTGGGGGTGGAACTCGGCGGGGCTTTGAAAAACATCATAGCGATTGCCTGCGGTATTTCGGACGGATTGGGTTACGGAGATAATACGAAATCAGCGCTTATGACAAGGGGGTTGGCTGAAATATCGCGGTTAGGCATTAAGATGGGCGCGGACCCGCTCACTTTCGCAGGCCTTGCGGGGATGGGTGACATGATTGTAACCTGCACATCCAAGCATTCCAGAAATAGAGGTGTCGGCGAAAAAATAGGCAAAGGGGAAACTCTAAACAACATATTAAAAGATATGCACATGGTTGCCGAAGGCGTTTGGACGGTAAAATCCGCGCTTAAATTGGCGGATAAGTTCGGCGTGGAAATGCCGATAGCGCGCGCCGTCTATGAGATTCTGTGGGAAGGCA
>CAZNJA010000058.1:0-8329 GCA_964573245.1 uncultured bacterium | reverse complement strand
CTGTAGCGCAGTTGGGAGCGCGTCTGAATGGCATTCAGAAGGTCGGGGGTTCGACTCCCCTCAGCTCCACTGCTGTTGAAATAGGAAAAGCTGGTAAGCAAGCTACTTCTATATGTAGCAGAGCAACATTTGGTAATGTTTCGTGTTTATATACGAATATACAAACTTATGCAGTTGGGAGCGCGCTCCGACGTGACGTCGGAGAGGTCGGGGGTTCGACTCCCCTCAGCTCCACTCGCAATGGCAAAAACAGCTAATGGACAATAGAGGGAAAGGGATATAATATAAATGGAAATAAAGATAACACATAAAAAAACGGGAATATCACAGCAGGTGCGGCAACTTATAGAAGAAAAATGTGCTAAATTGGAGAAGTTTGCCCAAATAACAGGAGAAGTGGACGTAATTCTGAAAGAGGAGAAAGAATATGTTTGTTTTGCTGAAATAAACCTTCCTATAAAAGGTGCTATTGTGCATGCGCAAGCCCAAGCAGGGGACGTCCTTTCTTCTTTTGAGGAAGCATTGAGTAAAGTAGAAAAACAAGTGAAAAAACATCGGGATAAAATAACAAAACACAAGGATTAAATTTATGATAATAACAGACCATCTAAGTATTAAAGCTGTATCTGTGAGTTTAAAATCGGACACAAAGAAAAAAGTATTGCAGGAATTGACGCAACTTTTGATTGACTCAAGTGAAATAAAAGAAAAAGACAAGGGTGAAATCATCAAGGTTTTAACGGCAAGAGAGTCCATCGGCTCTACAGGTATAGGATATGGCGTTGCCATTCCTCACGGTAAATGCCAAGCTGTAGAAAACGTAATACTGGCAATCGGTTATTCCAAAGAAGGAATAGATTTCAATTCAATTGACGGCAAGCCTGTTCATTTATTTTTCTTACTTTTAACTTCTCCTGAACATGGGCAAATGCACCTTAAAGTTTTGGCGCGGTTGTCCCGTTTTTTGAAAGACAGGCTTTTCAGGGAAAGTTTGATTAAAGCTAAAACTGCCGACGATATTTACAAAATAATAGAAGACAGAGAGAAAAAGGATAAAGTCCAATGAGAAAGAAAATTATAGCAGGCAATTGGAAGATGTATAAAACAACAAAAGAAGCTGTCCAACTGGCTGCAAGTTTAAAAGAATCCCTTTCTAATATACAGAACACCGCTGTAGTTATATGCCCCCCCTTTACCTTGCTTTCGAAGGTTTACGAGGTAATAAAAGATAGCCCCATGAGACTCGGTGCGCAGAACATTTATCATGAAAAAGAGGGCGCGTACACAGGGGAAATTTCTCCTGTGATGCTTAAGGATGTTGGGTGCGAATTCGTAATTATAGGACACTCGGAAAGAAGAAAATATTTCCACGAAACCGATGCAATGATTAATAAAAAAATCAAAATAGCATTAAGTTTTGAACTTACTCCGATAATTTGTGTTGGTGAAACTTTACAGAAAAGAGAAGAGGGTCATGCTGAAGACACGGTCGTAAATCAGATTGAGAACGGTTTGGTAGATATCGGTCATGAAGATATGCTGAAATTGGTAATTGCATATGAGCCAATATGGGCTATAGGCACTGGGAAAACAGCCACTCCGGAAGTAGCAGATAGTATGCATCTGGTAATTAGAAATCATCTTTCAAAGTTATATTCTGATGATCTAAGTAGTAAGATACCTATTCTCTATGGTGGTAGCGTAAAACCCGACAACATAGATATTTTGATGAGCCAGGAGAATATTGATGGAGCATTGGTTGGCGGTGCGTCTTTAGACAGCGAAAGTTTTAATCGTATTATTAATTTTAAAGGGAAGTAGCGAGTAAAGGATAGTAAGAACTAAAACGACCTTTTACGCATCGTTTTTCTCTCTGCTCTTTACTCGCTTGATAAATAAAAGGAGAAATAATAATGGCGAATTTATTAGAAGGTAGACCTAATTTAAAGACTTTAACTTCAAAAGCAGCTATGAGCAGGGGTAAATCCGAGAAAATTCACAGGATGCTTTACCAGAACGGGCCTGGATACGGAACTTTTCTCGGGCTCCCCTTTGACCAACTTGTAGAGCATGGTCCAGGCCATGAATTTAAATGGGAAAGGTCGGCAAAACCCGAAGCAGTAATAGAATTGGCTAACAAAGGTAATTTTTCCTCGCTTGTTTTGTCTGTTGGTCAAGCGCAAAAATATCAGCACGATATAGCTCCTCACGTTCCTCTAATGGTAAAGTTAGACGGACATTTCTATACCGGAAAAGCAAATGATATAAACTATCCACGCCACACGATGTTTGGTTCGGTTGAAGATGCGGTTAGAGTCGGAGCTGCAGCCGTGGGTTTAACTTTTTATCTTGGCTCCGAAGATGTAGGAAATGATATTGAGCGAATAGCAGAAGTTAGGGATGAAGCTCATAGGTTTGGTCTTCCTCTTGTGTTGTGGAGTTATCCCAGAGGACCACTTCCTGATACGACACAAGCAAATAGTCTTTTATGGTGCCATTATGCCGTGTCCTCCGCAGAATCTCTTGGGGCGGATATAGTGAAAACTAAATTCCCAAGCGTTGTAGAACCCGGCAAGAGAGAAGCATATGATAATTTCATAATGAAAGAATACATAAAGAAAATTCCCGAGGCAGGCAAATATCTGGAACTGGAACCCAAAAAAGAAACACTGCTTGAATATGAGAAAGAAATGAAAGCCAAAAGCGTAAAGCCAAACTATGATTCCTTGTTGACTTATCAACAGCATGTGGAAAGAGCGAAGATAGTTATAGGTTCAGGTGAGAGGACTTTTGTTATTTTTTCTGGAGGCGCGAAAGCAAAAGGTGATGCTGTCAAAGCATTGAACGAATCGACGAAGATTATAATGGATGCAGGCGGAGAAGGAAGAATTATAGGCAGAAATTTCTGGGGTATTCCTATTGAAGAAGCATTGAAACTTGTGGAAGAAGTAGCCAAAGTTATGCAAAAAGAGGAATACAGAAGAAAATTTTAATCAGAATTGTGTTTCGATTAACCCGCAGAGTATCGGAAAAATATCCCTGTCCGCAAAGGATTGGCAGGCGGGGAAGAAATTTTTCTGATGTTTTACGTTGCGGGGTCTATTAAGAAAGAAACTCTAAAGGATAGTATGATAGGAGTAGTAATTACAGGACACGGAAATTTTCCCAAAGAACTTGTTTCGACAGCCAGAAAAATTATGGGCGATCTGAAGAAGGGCGTCATTGTGGTTACTACCCGCCAGGAAGAAGAGCCGTCCAATTTGCGCACGAGATTGAATAAAGCCATAGAAAAAGTAGCGTCTAAAGAAGGCGTCCTTGTTCTCGCTGATATTTTTGGAAGCAGTGCTTCTTCTATGTGTATAAACATGCGTAAAAAATATCCCATAAGAGTGGTAACAGGGATGAATTTACCAATGGTTTTTGCATTGGTAACATATCGTAATTCTGCGCTCAATATAGACGATTTGGCTTCTATGTTAGAAAAAGTGGGCAAAAAATCGTTAACAAAGTGGTAAGGATTCATTCCCCGATAAAGGAGAATGGCAGAGATAAATGATAGAGAAAAAATTAAAGATTAAACACAAATGGGGGCTTCATGCCCGGCCTGCCGGGAAATTTATCAGATTGGCGGCTAAATTTAGTTCGGACGTTTTTTTAGAAAAAGGCGGAGAAAAAGCCAACGGTAAAAGTATACTTGAAATCTTGTCTTTAGCTTTGGAATACGGTTCTTCGGTGAAAATTATAGTCAACGGCAAGGACGAGAAAGACGCTTTAAAGACAATAGAGGATTTTCTTTCACAAGAAGAGGAATAAAATGATTATAAAAGGCGTTCCAGCTTCTCCGGGAATAGTAGTAGGCGAAGCATTTGTTCTAAGACCCGAGACGCTTACAATTCCCAAATATAAAATTCCCCAAAAAGAAGTTGCTTCTGAAGTTAAGAGATATACAAACGCGTTGTCTGTAACTCGAAAAGAATTAGCGGAAATACAGAGAAAAGTAGAGGCAGAATTAGGTGAATTCTATCCGGATATTTTTTCTACGCATCTTCTAATATTGGAAGACCCTGCTTTAAGAGATAAGACCATAAAAATTATAGAAGGGGATAGTGTAAATGCAGAGCAAGCAGTCGCTCAGGTTTTGGAAAAGATCGGGAAGACTTTTTCCAACATTGAAGATAGTTATCTTAGGGAAAGAGCACAGGATTTCAAGGATGTCGGAAGAAGGATTTTAAAAAATCTTTTAGGGAAAAAAGAAGAAACCCTGGCGAATTTGAAAGATAAAGTTATTATCGTCGCTCATGACCTTGCGCCTTCGGAAACAGCGCAAATGGACAAAAAAAACGTATTAGGTTTTGCTACAGATGTAGGCGGGAGGACATCTCACACTGCTATTATGGCGCGCTCTTTAACTATCCCCGCAGTAGTCGGCTTGGGAGATGTTACCCAAAGAATAGAAAGCGGAGAGAATATTGTTATTGACGGGCATGACGGGGTTGTTGTTGTCAATCCCCAGAAAAGCACTTTAAAGAGGTGTTTAAGGAAAAGAAAACAACTGGCTGTTTTAGAAAAGAAATTAAATAAATTTAAAAAAGCTCCTGCTCAAACGACTGATGGACACAGGATTTCTTTAATGGCCAATATAGAATTGCCCAGAGATGTTGAGCTTTTGGATAGATATGGAGCCGAAGGAGTAGGGTTATACAGAACTGAATTTTTCTTTCTCAATAGAACCGATATTCCTTCGGAGGAAGAACAATTTCAGGCTTATAAATATGCAGCACAGAGAGCCTACCCGCTTCCCGTAGTAATAAGAACGTTGGATTTAGGCGGAGACAAATTTGCTTCTGTTTTGGAAACACCCAAAGAAATCAATCCGTTTTTGGGTTGGCGAGCAATTAGATTTTGTTTGGCAAGACCGGATATATTCAAGATCCAACTTAGAGCAATTCTTAGAGCTTCAATGTATGGGAAGGTTTCCGTTATGTATCCATTAATTTCCACTCTTCAAGAATTAAGACAAGCAAATAAAATCTTGGAAGATGTGAAGAAAGAACTGAAAAAAGAAAAAAAGGGATTTGTCAAAGATATAAAAATCGGCGCTATGATAGAAACGCCCTCTGCCGCAATAACATCGGATTTGCTTGCTGACGAAGTGGATTTTTTTTCTATAGGAACGAATGACCTTATCCAATACGCAATGGCTGTGGACAGAATAAACGAAAAGATAGCTTACCTGTATCAACCCGCTTCGCCTGCTGTTTTGAGATTCATAAAACATATAGTGGATTCAGGGCATAGAAAGGGAATAAAAATAGCGGTTTGTGGTGAGATAGCAGGGGATATTCATCTGACCTTGATACTTTTAGGTTTAGGGGTAGACGAACTATCTATGGGGCCTGTTGCTATTCCTGAAATAAAACAGATAATTCGCTCAATAAGCATTGAAGAGGCAAGGGAAATTACGGAAAAAGCGCTCTCTTTGGATTCTACCGAAAAAGTTATTAGTTATTTGAATTCTGTTAAAGAGCCGTCGCAACTTTTGTATCAATCTCGGCGGAAGGTTAGAAAAAATGAATGATATTGATGATATAAAATTAATAGAGAAAATAGATTTTTTTAATATGAGAAAACTCCTGCATGAATTCCCGCACCAAATGGAGACTGTAATCCAATTAATGACTGACTTCGAACTTCCATCCGCTTATAAAAAAGTTAAAAACATCATAGTTTGCGGGCTTGGAGGTTCAAGTGTCGGAGGTGATTTACTAAAGAATTTTTTGAGGGACAAAATCCATTTGCCGATAATAGTAAATAGAAGTTATACTTTGCCGCATTGGGTTGACGAAAACAGCTTGCTTATGTGCGTAAGTTATTCGGGCAATACGGAGGAAACTTTAAGCGTATATGCCGAGGGTAGAAAACGCCGAAGTAAAATAGTGGTGATAACTTCCGGCGGAAAGCTTTCAGAACTGGTGAAAGAAGATGGCTGGCCTATTTTCCGCGTCCCGGAAGTCGGCATACCGCCCAGAACCGCGCTCGGGTATCTCTTTTTACCTCAACTTTTAATTATAAGAAAACTGCAGCTAGCAGATTTTCAAGATGGTGAACTATCCGAACTCGTCAATACATTAAAACAATTAACAGAAGAAATCGACGTGTCTGTCCCAAAAGAGAAAAATATATCCAAAAAATTAGCGGAAGAAATTTATCAATCCGTCCCATTAGTTTATACCACATCCGATTTTTTAGAAGGCGTTGGGATAAGATGGAAGACGCAATTAAACGAAAATAGCAAAAATCCCGTTTATGCACAGTTTTTTTCTGAACTTGACCATAATGAAATAATGGGATGGGAAGGTGCCAAAAATTTGACTAAGCAGTTTTCTGTAATTCTTTTGAGAGATAAAAACGAATCCGAAAGGATGCGCAGGAGAATGAATATCACCTCTTCGCTTATCAAAGAAAAACCGAAGAAAATTTTGGAAGTTTACTCTAAGGGAGAAGGGCTATTGGCTCGAATGCTGTCCCTTATATATATCGGAGATTATGTTTCTTTTTATCTTGGAATTTTAAATAATGTGGACCCGACAGAAATTAATTATATTTCTGACCTAAAAAAGAAATTGTCTAGTTAACTGCAAATAAAAAAGAAAAAATGAAAGTTTTGATTCTTGCCGCAGGTTATGGAACCCGTCTTTATCCGTTGACTCACTCAATGCCTAAAGCGCTTCTTGATGTAAACGGCAAACCAATGGTGGAATATCTTTTGGAAAAAATTAATAGTGTTCCTGAGATTGAAGAAATATATATAGTATCAAACGAAAAATTTTACACAAAGTTTGAGCGATGGAGTAAACATTATAAATCTCAAAAGCCTATAAAATTAATAAACAACGGCACAACCGACGACAGCAATAAATTGGGCGCTATACACGATATAAATTTGGTTGTAGAGTCCCAAAAAATAGACGGCGCTCTTCTTGTAGTTGCCGGCGATAATCTTTTTGATTTCGGGCTTAAAAAATTCTGCGATTTTTTTGTGGGAAAGGATTCGTTCTGCATAGGGCTTTTTAAAATAGAGGATTTGTCCCTCGTTAGTAAATACAGTAATGTGGAACTTGATGAAGAAAAAAGAATCGTAGATTTTGTGGAAAAACCGTCTAAAGCTTTGTCTAATTTAATAGCGATATGTTTGTATATATTTCCCAAGAAAGGGTTGAGTCTTTTATCGAAGTATCTTGAAGAAGGCAATAAGCCCGACGCGCCGGGATATTTTTTTCAGTGGCTCACAAAAAAAACAGAAGTTTATGGGTATGAGTTTAGCGGTAAATGGTTAGATATAGGAGACATAGAATCATACAATAAGGCGAAGGAAGAATTTGGTTCTGTTGAAATTCAAAATTGAAGATTTCAGATTGTTGATTGTTTTTAGAATTTTTAATTTTCTTTTAATAAAGGAGATGTTGTATGAATAAAGAAAATTTCATACTTACTTCAGAGTCTGTTACCGAAGGACACCCAGATAAAGTTTGCGACCAGATTTCCGACGCGGTTTTGGACGTGGTGCTAAAACAAGATAAAACGGGGCGCGTCGCTTGCGAAACTTTTATTACCGTCGGGCTTGTGATAGTCGGCGGAGAAATAACGACTACGGCTTATGTTAATCTAAACAAACTTGTTCGTGAAGTTTTAAAAGATATCGGCTATACCGATTCCAAATACGGATTTAATTATCGCAGTTGCGGAATTCTTAACGCCATAGGCATGCAATCCCCTGATATTGCCATGGGAGTCGATAAGGGCGGTGCGGGAGACCAGGGCGCAATGATAGGATATGCTTGTTCGGAGAGCAAAGAACTAATGCCTTTGCCTATTATACTTGCTCACAAATTGACGAAGAGATTGGCAGATGTTAGAAAAAAAGGAATACTCGATTTTATAGGTCCTGACGGGAAAAGCCAGGTTACCGTGCAGTATAAAAACGCTAAACCTGTTGCAGTTAAACGAGTTGTTATTGCCGCTCAACATACGGAAGATGTTTTGGATAAGTCCGGTAAAAAGATGTCTCAGAGCGCAAAAGAAAAAATAAAAAAAGAAGTTATTATTCCTGTTCTCGGCAAACTTTATAATCCCAAAGGGACTCTTTGCTTTATAAACGAGACAGGGAAATTTGTTCTTGGGGGACCCCAGTCAGATACAGGGATGACAGGAAGAAAAATTATTGTTGATACATATGGAGCTAATGTTCCGCATGGGGGAGGAGCATTTTCGGGCAAAGACCCCACCAAAGTGGACCGTTCTGCAGCTTATATGGCAAGATATTTGGCTA
>CAZNJA010000057.1:0-8384 GCA_964573245.1 uncultured bacterium | reverse complement strand
CTCTAAAGCTCTTATATTTCTACCTTCTCTACCGATAATTCTTCCCTTCATCTCGTCGGATGGTAAAGAAACAACCGAAGCCGTGCTTTCAACAACCTGATCCATTGCTATTCTTTGGATGGCAGAAGATATGATCTCTTGGGCCTCTTTTTCTGCGCTTTCTTTTATTTCGTCTTCCATCTTCTTAGTTAAAATTGCCTTTTTGTCTTTAAGTTCTTGTTCTATCCTTTCAAGAAGTAATTTTTTTGCCTCCTCTTCAGAAAGATGGGAAATCCTTTCTAAATTGGCTTTCTCTTCTTGTATAATTTGTTGTAAAGTATTGTCTTTTTCAACTAGATCTTTTTCCTTCTCTTTAATCTTATCCGTTCTTGCTTCAAACTCTTTTTCTTTTTGGTCCCAAAGTTCTAATTTTCTGTCTAAATTTTCTTCGCGGTGCAGTATTTTTTCTTCTCTTGAAAAAAGCTCTTGTCTTCTCTTTTGGATTTCTGTGTCGGATTTATACCTTAATCGATATAATTCCTCTTTAGCTTCTAACTGCAGTTCTTTGCGTTTGGCTTCTATTTGAGATTCAGCATCAGTAATTAGTTTTTTAACTTGCTCTTCGGCTCTTTTTATTTTTCTTTCGCCTAAGAACTTTCGGAGAAAATATCCTACAAAAAATAAGGTTATTCCTGCACACGCAGAAATAACCCAAAATTTAAATAGCAATCCAATCACCCCCTTTATACCCTGTCCCTACTTTATGTTGGGGCAGAATAGACCGCAGAGGGGATTAACATTTCAAAAGTTCTGCCTAACAAGCAAAAAATTCCAAACGAAAAGGTTCTCCAAAACAACAATTGCTTGTCCTATTTATTCCGACCTTGTCATCAAGGAAAACCTCTTCAACGAATTTAACGTTTTCCTGTTCCAATTCGGTTTTAGCACTAACCGATTTGCCTAAAGGCAAGAAAATTTTTAAATTCAAATGTTAAAACCTGTCTATTTTTTAATATCTATATTAACCTAAATAACCGAACTCTTTCTCTGCGGTAATAACGGGAATTATAGGAAATGTAAGGATAAAAGTCAACCCGCCATTGAAGCTTTGGCGAGGTTAACCCTGAGTTTCTTTGCCCTGAATGAGCAAGTGTAGGTGAGTCTAACGCGGGCCTATGGATTTTCTGCCCGTATATTCAAGCAAAGCGATTATGATAAAGATTACAATAGCCTGTAGCAAAATTACCGTTGCACCCAATCTTCCCACGGTAAAAAGAAGAGTGGCATTTATTCCTATGCAAAAAGTAACCAAGTAAATAAAAGCAACCGCTTGTGGCTGACTCATGCCAAGTTGGACTAACCTATGAGAAAAATGGTTCTTATCGCCTACAAAAAGGGGTTTTTTTCTTATTAAGCGTATAATCATGACGGAAGTAGTGTCAAATAGCGGCACTCCGAGAATAAGAAGAGGCATAATCACAGGTAAAAGTGTCGGTTTTCCCTCGGAATAAAATGTGGACATAACGGTCAAGGTCGCCAGCATAAAGCCTATCCACATACTGCCCGTATCACCCATGAATATGGAAGAAGGATGCCAATTAAATACGAGAAAGCCCGCCAAGGTACCTGCGAAAATGGCTAAAACAGAAGACGTAAAAATATGATTTTGCACAAAAGTAATCCCCACAAAGATAGATGCGGCGACCAACGCTACACCGCAAGCCAGCCCGTCCATATTATCCATGAGGTTAAAAGAATTGATAAGAAGGACAAACCATAAGACAGTAAGCACACCTCCAAAAACAGGATTGGGCATAAAGAGAGTAATTCTTACTCCCCAAAAAACCATAATGAGGCCGACGACAGCCGCAGAAAAGAGTTTTACATACGCGTTCATCCCTTTTATGTCGTCGAACAAACCGATAAGGACAACCAAGGTCCCTCCTAAAGCAATCGGCAATATTTTAGGAATTTCCTTTTGCAAAGAAGGTATCTTGTCAGAGATAGATTGGGGGAATAGTAATATCAGATTGGGAGAATTCTCGACAAGTATTAAGACAATCAGCCCCGAGAGTATTGTCAAAATGAAGGAAAAATAAAGGGCTAATCCGCCAAAAAGCGGCTTTGGCCAGACATGGACTTTCCTTGCGGACGGGACATCCAAAACTTTAAACTTTAATGCAATGACGCGAAATAAGGGAGTCAAAATTAGACAGAGAAGAAGAGAAATCGCAAAAAGCCAGAAATAAATAATCATCCACATAGTTTTAAAGGAAAATTAAATATCAAAAATTAAAAATCAAATATACATATTAAAATGTAAAAATTTTGAATTTTGATTTGTCATTTTGCATTTTGCACTTTGATTTTTGATTTATCTTCATAATACTCAATCACGTCTTTTATTATATCTTCCAAAGACTTTTTTGGTTTAAAACCTATTGTTTGGGATATTTTCGATATGTTAGGCACTCTATATTTCAAATCTTCAAAACTATTGCCGAATACTTGTTCGTACGGTATATATTTAATTGTGGATTTGCTTCCAGCAAGCCGTTTAACCGTTTCAGCCAGTTGCGAAATACTAATAGGTTTTGGACTTCCTAAATTGAATATTTTACCGCTTGTCCTTTCGCTTTCCATAAGAGAAATTAAACCATGAACAGCATCTTCTATATGGATAAAGCTCCTCAACTGCCTGCCGTCTCCGTAAACAGTTATCGGCTCATTCTTCAACGCTTGCTGAACGAATCTAGGAATGACCATGCCATATTCTCCCACTTGTTTAGGTCCTGACACATTGAAAAGTCTTGTTATGACTACGGGCAAATCTTTTTCTTTATGGTAAGAAATAGCCAGAAATTCGTCTATCGCTTTGCTGGAAGAATAACTCCATCTCAATTTTGTGGGTGGACCAAGTATTCTATCCGATTCCTCGCTAAAAGGATAATTTTCGCTTTTCCCATATATTTCCGACGAAGAAGTAATAAGCACCTTTTTTTTGTCTATGGACGCAATTTCTAAAATGTTTTCAGTTCCCTCAATGTTGATTTTTATGGATTTTATGAGGTTTTCCATAATATACTTGACGCCGACCGCCGCGGCAAGATGATAAACCACCTCGCATTCACTTATTAATTCTTTCAGCAGGTCTTTGTCCAATATGGAACCTTGCTGGAAATGAAACCTTGAATTGTTTAAAAGGTGGGAAATATTTCCTTTACGGCCAGTTGAAAGGTCGTCAATTGCCCATATCTGATTGCTGTCTTTCAAGAGAAGTCGCTCGGTCAGATTTGAGCCGATGAATCCTGCTGCTCCGGTAACTAAACATTTCATTTTACGTTTTCCCTAATTGATTAAGGCTAATTTTAAATCGTTTCTTTAAAAAAATAAACACCTTGGCTAAAATCAACGGAATTTATTCACCAAAGCAAACGAAAAAATCTGCCGCTCTTTTTGAAGCGGCAGATTTTTAAAACCCAAGGATCAATATTATTATTTGCTTATATCTTACTAAGTTTTTCCAATCTTACCTTCTTCACGGAAGGTTTGTTAATCGTGTTTGGCATCCAATCAGGCGCATTATCAGGTTTTCTTACTTTCTCCACTTTGCCTTTGAATACATGAAGTCTCCATTTGCCGTCCTTTTTTCTGGAATGCTCTCTTAATTTAATAAGTCCATCTTTGTCTTTTAAACCTCTTGAAGCAGCCTTTAATGCAGCAGCCCTTGGCGAGCGGCCTGTAAACACGTGGGCTTCCTTAGTGCCTACTCTCAGAGAATATTGTTTGACTTCAGCCATAAACTATCCCTCCTTTTTAAAAAAATTAACGTTCTTTAAAACTAATCCCAGGGTTTTACTGAGCTGTCTGCAAATAAATAACCCATTGCGTATGCTTGTTTGATAACTTTATACCAAAAAGAAACGGTATTGGCAACCCCTTTTGCTATTTTCCTGCTAAAAAAGCGGAAACTTTTTTAGAAAAATTCTTTATTTTTTCGTTGTTTGGATTTATCTGCAAAGCTTTTTTCGTGTAATCGCGCGCTTTAGCATAATCTCCGTTTCCAAAATACCAAAGGCTTGTGACATAATATGCTTCCTCTTGCTTTTTATTGAACATTATATCTAATATCTTTGCCCATTGATTTTTGCCATATGCTTTTTCGAACAATTCTTTGTTTTCTACGATATATTTCACTACAAGCTTGTTATTCTTAAAAGAAGGCAACATTAATTTCAGTAGTTTCAAAGATGTTTCAAATAATTCTCTGGAAGACTCTATTTCTCCAGGCATTTCTTTTTTGATTTTTGCCATCAATTCTTTAAAATCCCCTAAAGCTTCAGAAAGCTCTTCGTCGGTTTTATTGAATTTTTTTCTTACAATGTTTTCATATTGCTCCAAAACATAAACGTGCTCTTTGAAACTCATAAGTTGATGGAAGATCAAATGTATCGCCCTTTCGAAAGCTATTTCATGCGTCAGGAACTGATGCGGTTTGTCCAAAAGGTTATGCGTTAAATCCTTCAAATTCCAAAGAGGGCCCTTTTTTTCTTCTGTTCCCACCCACTCCGAAAAATCGGCAAACTTAACCTTGCCTTCAATTTTGAATTTTTGATACTCTTTCTTAAAAATTAAATAAGCGTTAAAAAATTGTTGTATCATATCTCTCAAAAATTCATCTCTTCTTTCTTCCAGCCACATATTCTCTACCTGTTCCATTTTTTACCCCCTACACGAAGGACTGATAGTCTATAACAAAAACTATAAACCATCAACTATTTTCCCATCAACGATTCTGATAACGCGGTCTGTTTTAAGCGCCACTTCTTCCTGATGCGTCGCTAAAAATAAAGTTCCCCCGCCTGCTTGCTTCCGCAAGAAGCGGGCAGGTTTTCTGTTCCGCACCAAATCCAACATTAATTCCAAGATCTTTTTTGCCGTTGTTTTGTCCAGATTGCCCGTAGGTTCATCCGCAAACAAAATCATAGGGTTATTTATTATAGCTCTTCCGACGGCAATTCTCTGCTGTTCTCCTCCGGACAAGGCGTAAGGATAATGAGAAGCCCTTTGCGAAAGTTTTAGTTCTTTAAGAATTTTTTTCGCTTTTTCCTCGACTTCCACTAACGGCTGTTTATCTATCAAGCCGGGCAACATAATATTTTCCAGCGCGGAAAGTTCGGGCAGCAGATTAAAAAACTGAAACACGAACCCCATGCCCTTCTTTCTCAAATCGGCTCTTTGTTCATCGGAAAATTTCGAGATATCCTTTTCCTGCCAAAAAATCTTGCCTTTCGTCGGTTTTTCCAGCCCCGCCAAAAGGCAAAGAAGCGTGGATTTTCCGGCGCCTGAATCACCCAACAAAGCAATCGATTGGCCTTCATAAATTTCCAAATCGATTCCTTTTATTACTTCCAGTTTCCCTGCGCCGGAAGGATAACTCTTGTGCAAATTGACAGTTTTTATCAGTGTTTTATTCATATCTTAAAGTTTCCGCCGCTTCCAGTTTCGCCGCCCGGGATGCGGGATAAATCGTCGCAAGAAGACAAATGCCCAGTGCCAACAAACCCACTACGGCAAACACAGTCCATTCCAATTTAATCGGCAGATAAGGCATCGAATATATTTCTTCCGACAGCGCGATAAAATGATATTTTTTAAGTAGCATCCCCAGAACAAAACCTATAACACAACCCGACACTGCTCCGCAAAAACCGATAATTGCACCCTGATACAAAAATATTTTTCTTACATCGTTGGATGTCGCGCCTATCGCTTTAAGTATTCCTATCTGTCTTTTCTTTTCCATCACCATCACAACCAACGTCGAAGCGATATTAAACGACGCAACCACAACGATAAGAGTGAGGATGGTAAACATCGCAATTTTTTCCAGTTTCAGCGCTTCGAAAAGTGTCCTGTCCGTTTCCTGCCAAGTCCTTACTATAGCCGCGGGCCCCAAAACATCCTGCAGTTTTTCTTTTACCGCCGGTGCTCGAAACACATCTTTTATTCTCACTTGTATTCCGTCATATTCGCTTGCCAATCCCAACAAATTCCGCGCATCCTCCAAAGACAAAAACACAAGCGAATTATCGTATTCATACATTCCCGAGTTGAAAAATCCTTTGAGCTTGAATGTCTTTACTTTTAACTGCGTGGAAATAAGAGATATATCATCGCCAACAAACACGCCCAAACTTCTCGCAAGTTCCTCTCCGATTAAAATGCCGCCGTCTAAATCCATAAATTCTTTGGTCGGCGGTTGGGCTTCAAAAGTAAATTCATCCACTAAAGCAGGTTTAATATATTTCTTTAAATCCGTAACTTTTATTTCTTCTTTGTAATCAATGCCTTTGATTATTATTCCCTTTGCTCTGTCGTCATATTGAATAATACCTTCGCCCCAAAGAACCGGAGAACTTGCGACAACGCCGTCCACTTGCTCTATTTGGGTGCTGATAGAATCAAAACTTTCTGAATTGGCGGAAAAAGTGTGGACAAGAATGTGCGGCTTTAATCCCAATATTTTATTCCTGATTTCCTCGCTAAATCCGCTCATCACGCCCATAACCACGATAATAGCCGCAACGCCCAGCGCAATGCCGGTTATCGAAATAAAAGTGGCGAAAGAAAGGAACTTACCGCCCCTACTTTTCATCTGCCTAAGTGCAAGGAAAAATTTGTAATCCATGGGTTTTTAAAAAATATCAAATATGAAAAATTAAAAATCAAATATACAAAGTAAAAATTAAAAAGAGGAAAAATATACTAAAGACTATCTTTATTTTCTTAAGTTAGTCGGCTTTTCTAGTTTATCTCTAAATTGTTTTATACTCTCTTCAACAGCATAATAGTACGGACCTATTTGAGTATAATCGAGAGGTGCATATCTCTCTCCCCTGAAAGCGTCTTCAATTTCAGCGTTTCGCTTATATAATTCTAGATATAGTTCATTAATATCATCCGCTGATCTGTAAAGTAAAGCAATATCTGCCTTAAAAATAGAGTAGCAACGGGTGTCGAATAGCAACTGCACTGCTTGGGAATTCCCTTTCTCTCGTATAGTTTTAATAAGCTGTAAATTGTATTTTGCCTCGTGTAAAAAAGCTTTCTTCATGAATTCACTTTTACTTTTTCCCTCTCCATATAGAGATATGCCATTCATAGAAAGACTAATGCCACTAGAAAAGAATATTGCAATAAGTCCCAATTGTAGCGCATCTTTTTCTTCTTGCTTTACTACGTAAATAGTTAAACCTACTCCTGTTAAAAAAAGCAAAATCCCGAGCCAAATAAAGAACAGCTTATATCTCATATTTTATTTGTTTTAAGTTTTTATCTTCCATATTTACATTTTGATATGTCATTTTGATATTTGCTATTTAATTTTTGATTTATTTATGCTTCCGGCCTTAACAGCGGGAACAGAATCACATCGCGGATGGATTTGGAGTCGGTAAGAAGCATTGCAAGTCGGTCTATCCCTATACCTAAACCCGCAGTAGGCGGCATACCATATTCAAGAGCCGTTATGAAATCTTTATCAAGAGGGTGCGCTTCTTCATCTCCTTTGTCGCGCATTTGTGTTTGTTTCTTAAACCTGTTTTCCTGCTCTCTGGGGTCGTTTAACTCGGAATAAGCATTGCCCAACTCAAGCGCCCCGATAAACGGCTGGAATCTTTCGACTATCTTGCCTTCACTGCCCTTTTTTTCTTTTGCTAAAGGTGAAAGTTCAATAGGGAAATCTGTCACAAAAATCGGCTGAATAAAATTAGGAATAGCAAATTTTTTGAATAAAGAATCCAAGACATGCCAGAACAAATCATCAGCGTCCACACCTTTTTTCTTGGCTTCCTGCCTTATTTTTTCTTCGGAGTCCTTTTCTATATCTATACCGCAATATTTTTTAAACGCCTCTGCGTATGTAATACGTTCCCATTTTTTCGGGAAAGTGATTTCCTGCGACTGGTAAACGATTTCTTCACTGCCTTTGGTTTCTTTGACTAATTCGTTTATCATTTGTTCGGTAAATTTCATTAGAACTTCGTAATCGGCATATGCCCAATAAAGTTCGAGCATCGTAAATTCAGGATTATGCCTTGTGGAAGTGCCTTCATTCCTAAAATTTCTGTTTATCTCGTATATCTTTTCATATCCGCCGACAATCAATTTTTTAAGATAAAGTTCTGGGGCAATTCTTAAATAAAGGTCTATATCCAAAGCATTATGGTGGGTAATAAACGGCTTTGCTAAAGCGCCTCCGGGAATCGGCTGCATCATAGGGGTTTCGACTTCTATAAAGTCGTGCCCGTTGAGAAAATTTCTCATGCCCGTGATGATTTTGCTTCTTGTAAGGAATATATTTCTGACGTCGGGGTTCATGACCAAATCGAGGTATCTCTGAC
>CAZNJA010000056.1:0-8855 GCA_964573245.1 uncultured bacterium | reverse complement strand
AAACAGTTAAATAACAATTTGCGACTAAGTTGAGATTTTATTAAACTATAGATATAATTGCCCTTCAAAATATAAAAGTCTTGAGTTTATTTTTCCATAAGCAAGGAGACTAAATATGCGTTATGTGAGTTTACAGAAAAACGAATTAAGTGATTTTGTCAAGTGTTTACAGAAAAAATATAAAGTTGTGGCTCCTATAAAGAAAGAGAATCAGTTTGTTTTTGCGGAAATAGAAGATGCAGAAGAAGTAGAAATAAATTATAAGCCCACGATACTGCCTCCCAAAAAATATTTCCTGCCGCAACACGAAAAATTAGGAACTTTCGCGAAAGATAATGTTGCGATGACGGAGACCAATATCAAAGTCAGCCCCACAGTTCTGTTTGGCGTCCACACTTGCGATATTGAAGGAATAGAATGTCTGGATATCGTTTTTCATGATACTCCGTCCGACCCTTATTTCGGCACCAGAAAGAAATCTATCATTATTATAGGTTACGAATGCATGAAACCGTGTGACGAATATGCTACTTGCGTTACTATGGATACGCTTAATCCCAGAGCCGGTTATGACATTATGATTACGGATATCGGAGATAAATATATACTTCATTTAAATTCTCCTCAAGGAATAGAAATAGGAGCAAATCCGCTCTTCGGAAAAATTGCTAACGAACGCGAGATAAAAATGAAACTTTTGAAACTCCGGGAAGATAAACTGAAGAATTTCAAAAAACATCTGAACGCGGATTATAAAAAACTTAATGCAATATTTAAGACTTCATATAATAGTAAAACATGGCAGGATGTAGGCAAACGATGTGTTTCCTGCGGTAATTGCACGGCTGTATGTCCGACATGTTATTGTTTTGATATATATGATGAAGTAAAACTGGATATGAGCGGAGGAGAACGGATGAGAATGTGGGATTCTTGCCAGCTTGATGAGTTTGCAATGGTTACAGGAGGCGAAAATTTCCGTAAAGAACGTTCTTCAAGACAAAGACATAGATATTATAGAAAATTTGATTATCCCGTAAAAAAATACAATAAGTTTTTCTGTGTCGGATGCGGCAGGTGCACGCGAACCTGTATGGCAGGTATCAGTTTAATAGAGACTGTAAATGAATTGGCAAAGGAACACGAAAATGCAAAGTAAATTATTGAAAAAAGAGAAGGAAGTTTGTCCCAACCTTTCATATTCACCCGGAGCCGCTACGATAGTCAGAACCGAACAAATGACGGCTAATGAGAAATTTTTTGAAATAAGATTTGACGATGGCCAACCTCTCGGGAATCAACCCGGGCAATTTGTTCAGCTTTCAATTTTCGGTATAGGCGAAGCGCCGATTTCGGTTTGTTCGTCTCCGACCAAGAAAGATAGAAGCACTTTTGAAATTTGCGTCAGAAAGGTTGGTTCATTTACTAATGCATTACATAAACTTGATAAAGGAGATAAGCTTGGCGCAAGAGGACCTCTTGGAAGAGGTTTCCCGATAGACGAACTCAAAGGAAATGATATTCTTATAGTCGCGGGAGGGCTTGGTATTGTGCCTCTTAGGTCTCTTATCAATTTTATTATTGACAGAAAAAGAGATTTTGGAAATGTGATGATACTTCTTGGTTGTAAAGAACCTAATGATAGATTGTTTACCGATGAAACAAAAGAATGGGAAAATATGCTTAATATTAATTATGCCTGTACGGTTGACAGGGCTGCACCCGATTGGAAAGGTAACGTGGGTGTTATTACTACTCTTATCCCCGGTGTGCATATTGATAAAAATAAAACTTATGCTGTTGTCGTTGGTCCACCTATTATGTATAAATTTGTAATAAAGGAACTGCTTAAAAAAGGGTTGTCGGATGATCAAATAATCCTTTCATTGGAGCGCAGAATGAAATGCGGACTTGGGAAATGCGGGCATTGCCAGATCAACAATAAATATGTTTGCAAAGACGGACCGACTTTTACATATGCTGAATTAAAAGGATTGGAGGAAGCATTATGACCGACAATAAAAAGAAAAAAACACGCATTGCATTTTTCGATTTTGCCTCCTGCGAAGGCTGTCAATTACAATTAACTTATCTAAATGACCAATTAGTTGGATTACTGGAACATTTTGAAATAGTAAACTTCAGGGAAGTCATTTCGGAAAAAAGCGATAATTATGATATAGCAATCGTTGAAGGTTCGATTACAAGAAAACACGACGAAGAACGTGTCAAGGAAATACGTAAGAACGCAAAAATATTGATTGCTTATGGAGCATGTGCTTGTATTGGCGGAATAAACGGCTTAAGAAAAAAATTCACTCAAGCAGAAGCAAAAGATATTGTGTATAAAGGCAGAAAATTTCCACTTGAGGCCGGAGAACCCAGACCTGTCCATGATATCGTGAAAGTGGATTATTATATACATGGTTGTCCTACTAATAATGAAGAAACAATAAAAGTTTTCAAATCAATTCTTGTTGGCAAGGGTTATACACCGCCTAAATACTCTGTGTGCGTGGAATGTAAACTCAAAGAAAATGTCTGTCTGTTTGAAAAAGGGCAGGTTTGCCTGGGGCCTGTTACAAGAGGCGGTTGCGGTGCTTGGTGCCCCAGTTATGGAAATACCTGTTACGGATGCAGAGGCCTTCTTGATAATCCTGCTACGGAAGGGCAAATGGATATATTGAAAAAATACGGTTATACAATAGAAGAACTTAAACAGAAATTTGAAACTTACAATTTATGCAGAATGATGGGAGAAAAAAATGAGCCCCAAAAATCTTAATATAGATGTTGAATATCTAACGCGAGTCGAAGGGCATGGAAACATTGTAATAAATATCAAGGAAGGTAAACTTGAAAAGTGTGAACTGCAGATAATAGAGGCCCCGCGTTTTTTTGAAGCAATGCTTCGCGAACGGTCTATATTTGAAGCGCAGCATATTACTTCCAGAATTTGCGGTATATGTTCTACGGGGCATTGTATGGCTTCGGTAAAGGCGTCCGAAGATGCCGCTGGTTTTACACCAACACAACAAACGGTTTTACTACGAAAACTTTTATTACATTATGAAACACTGGATAGCCATCTTCTGCACGCGGCTTTCCTTATTGCCCCTGATGCTTTGGGCGCGCCCAGTATTCTGCCGCTTTTGAAAACACATAAAGAAATTGTTTTAATGGTATTGAGCATGAAAAAGGACTATAGCGACCTTTGTGATATTCTTGCAGGAAGGCACACTCACCCTATTACTGTTTGCCCGCGCGGGTTTACTAGACTTCCAACCAAAAAAGAACTGCAAAAAACAAAGGATATTCTTCTTCAACACATAGGAAAACTTGATAAAATAGTCAACCTTTTTACAACATTAAAATTGCCGTCTTTTGAAAGAGAAACCGAATATATTGCGCTGACTCATCCCGATGAATACGCTTTTTTGGATGGTGACATTACCACAACGGATATAAATTCTTTTGTTCATCCTCACGATTATAAAGAAGTAATACACGAGTTCCATGTGCCTCATAGCACTGCCAAACATTCAAAAAACAAAAGAGGCTCGTATATGGTTGGGGCTTTGGCACGTGTCAATATCAATTTCGATAAATTGAATAAACAGGCAAAATCCGTAGCAAAAGCCCTCAATTTTAAAGTGCCTTGTTATAATCCATTTATGAACACTGTTGCACAAATTATCGAGTGCGTTCATTGTTTGTATGATGCAATAGCAATTGTCGACCATTTGTTAAAAGTGGGCATTAATTATGACGAAGCTGTAACTTCATGGCCCACAACGGATGAATGGCCCACTTTCAAATGTAAAGCAGGCAGAGGAGTGGGGGCGGTTGAAGTTCCACGCGGAACGCTTGTGCACGAATATACTATTAACGAAAAAGGTGTCATACAAAATGCTAATTGTTGTATTCCTACTAACCAGAATCTTGCAAATATAGACCTTGATATGAAAAAACTAATTCCCGAAGTATTGGATAAATCCAAAGAAGAGATTACACTCCTTGCTGAAATGTTAGTTAGAGCATATGACCCGTGTATTTCATGTTCGTGCCATTTGCTCAAAGTAGAATTTGTTTAACCCCGTTAGAGATTTAAAGCAGATTGCTATACTTATATCCTAAAGAGTGGAAAAGACGGTAGATTGTATAAGATACTACCGAGAATTTACGGTCGCCATAGATACGTGGCGACCTATCTCTAACGGGGTAAATTAATGAAGAAAACGCTTGTCATCGGAGTAGGCTCTATTTTAAGGGGTGACGACGGCATAGGGATTAGGGTTATAGAAGAACTTCAGAAAGAACATTTCTCATCCGAAATTAAACTTTTAAGCGGCGACATATCCGGTTTGGACCTAATAAAATATTTTTCCGACTTTGAAAAAGTTGTTATCATTGATGCAGTAGATATAAGAGACAAACCAGGGACAATTAAATCGTTTAACAGTTCAAACATAAAAAAAAGCGATTTTTGTGAGGTTGTTTCAACGCATGGGATGAAACTTCTTGAAACATTAACTCTTGCGGAAAAGTTGGATATATCGCCCGAAATAATTATTGTTGGCATACAGCCGAAAGATATTTCGTTTGGATTGGATATGACAATTGAAATAGAAGAGAAGATACCCGATATGGTAAATGAAGTAAAAAGTATGATAAATGCGGATAAAAAATGATTGATTACACAAAGTATCGATTGAAACCGAAGGAAGAATTGGGTGAAATCCTTTCGGGTATTTCCAGTATTTTCGTTGTATCGTGCCTGAAGTGCTACAAGGAATTTCAAACTCCGAGCGAGCCGGAATGCGATGAATTAAAGAAATATATAAAAGATAAGGGCATTGAAATAACAGGTTGCCTCGAGCAGGATTTTCTATGCAATGAATATCTTACGAAGAAGAAATTAGAAGAGTTACCGCTTAACGATGTAGATGCTGTCGGTGTTATATCTTGCGGTTTGGGAATCCAGTATGTCGCGAAATTATTGGAAGGCAAAAAAGTAATAGCTCTTGCCGATTCTATGCCCCAGAGTGGGAATGCGACGAGCATTGTCGGTTATCATGGCATAGCCCTGGGAAGCGAAAAATGCGCTGCATGCGGTGAGTGTTATCTGAATATTACCGGCGGGATTTGTCCCGTGGCGGATTGCGCCAAAAGTTTGTTGAACGGACCATGCGGCGGCGCTAAAAACGGCAAGTGCGAAGTAAATCCCGACGTTGACTGCGTATGGGAAAAGATATACAAACGGCTTAAAGCGCAAGGTAGAGAATTTATAAGTAATAGTGTAGAAACAAGAAATTACGGAAAGTTCAAATTTGAAGAAAAGAAAAAACTTTCAATTGCCAATCAATCCAGAAGAAACGAATCTTTTTACGGCGGCGTATATCCTTTAGAAAGAAAAGAGGAAACTAAAAATCTTGCTATTGCCAATTTCCCCGAATCGCAGGAAGTTATTATATTTTTATCCCAGCATACCGGCTCGCCTGCTGAAGTTTTAGTTAAGGTGGGAGAACAAGTAAAAGTCGGGCAGAAAATAGCAAAAAGCGTTGGTTTAATATCATCTTCTATCCATTCCAGTGTAAGCGGAAAAGTGATTTCTTTAAAGAAGAAAATCCATCCTTCCATATTGAAATCGCTTCCGGCTGTAGTTATAGAAAATGACGGTTTGGATGAAATTGATTCTTCCGTAAAGCCGATTTCGGATTGGCAGTCCATATCAAAAGAATCATTGCTGGAAATATTACAGGATAAAGGTATTGTGGGATTGGGCGGGGCTATGTTTCCCGCGCACGTTAAATTTTCTTCGCCAAAACCTATTGATACTTTACTTATTAACGGATGCGAGTGTGAACCGAGTTTAAACGCGGATAATAGAGTTATGCTCGAATATTCCGGGCAATTAGGCAAGGGCATCAATGTCGTAAAAAAATTACTCGGTGTGGAAAATGTAATTATAGGCGTGGAAGATAACAAGCCAGAAGCAATTGAAAATATGAGGAAATTGCCCAATGTAAAAGTCGAATCTTTAAAGACTAAATATCCGCAAGGCGCGGAAAAAATGTTAATAAAGAAAGTCCTCAATAGGAAAGTTCCCAAAGGAGGGCTTCCTCTTGATGTGGGAGTTGTTGTTTCGAATGTAGCTACGATTTTTGCAATATATCAGGCGATTTTCGAAGGTTTGCCATTGATTCAAAGAGTAATTACTATTTCGGGAGACGGGATTGTAAGAAACGGAAATTTTATGGTGAAAATAGGCACTTCCTTAAATGATATCGTAAAATTCTGTTTTAAGGGAGACAAAGAGCAAATTTTTAATGACTATAGTATCAAAATGGGCGGTCCGATGATGGGTATAAACCAACTTGCGCTTGATTCAAGCGTAATCAAAGGAACAAGTGGCTTTACTTTTTTAAGGAAAGGCGCAGTTGAAACCTCGGAAGAAAATACTTGTATAAAATGCGGTCGCTGCGTGGATGTATGTCCTATGGAACTTGAGCCGCTATATTACGCGTATTACGGACAGAAAAAAATGTGGAAGGAGACAGTTACCCTAAACCAGAGCAAGCTCGGTTCAGGGCAGGCTCATAATATCGCTGATTGCATAGAATGCGGCGCTTGCGAATATATCTGTTCCTCGAAAATCTCCCTTTTGAGTTTAATAAAAAAGGCAAAGAAATTAAAAAAATGAATTTGATTCCACAGATTACAAAAACGAGATTACACAGATAAAATCTATCTTTAATCAGTGTAATCCATCATAAATCGGTGTAATCATTATTATTATGTTAATAACGAAAATAAAAAATAAAGACGAGATATTATCCTCTCTCGCAAGGGAGCAAATATTTGTGATAAAGTGTTTTGGATGCAAGGAAGTTCAATTCCCTGAAGAAGAAATAGACCAGTTTCTTAAGGATAACAAAAAAAATATAATTGATGTGATTCGCGTGGATTATCTATGCAGACAGGAATTCAGTGAACTTTATATTAAAGAAAATAAAGCAAAAATTGATGAAGCAGATGCAATAATTGTGTTTTCTTGTGGTATTGGTGTTCAGGTTATAGCAAAACTTTGCCCTGAAAAAATAGTTCTTGCAGGATGCGACACTTATTATCTAAACGGTTTCCAAGGGTTATCAGTTCAGAACTTTAACTGCGAGCAGTGCGGCCAGTGTTATCTGAATTATACAGGCGGTATTTGTCCTATTACTGCCTGCTCCAAGGGTTTGCTTAATGGTCCTTGTGGCGGAGCCAAAAACGGAAAATGCGAAGTTGACCCGGAAATGGACTGCGGTTGGGAATTGATATATAAGAGACTAAAAGGATTAAAAACAGAGAACATCATGAAAGATTCAAAAGTTTTAATCAGAGACTATAAAAAAATTCTTGATGAAAGAAAAATATGATTACAGCGATTAAAAAGCAGATTCCAGAGGAGGATTTAAAATGAGTTTTGGTGAAAAAATAAAAAGCGGTGAATTTGTCGTTAGTTCCGAAATAGGGCCACCTAAAGGTGTAGCTATAGAAGAAATTTTTAAAGAAGCCGATATTTTAAAAGGCAAAGTAGATGCCATTAATGTTACCGATTTGCAAAGTTCGGTTATGAAATTGGGTTCCCTTGCAGTATGTCGCCTTCTTATTGAAAAAGGTCTTGAGCCGATATTCCAGATGACTTGTCGTGACAGGAACAGATTGGCTCTGCAATCTGATTTACTATCCGCTTATGTGTTGGGTATAAGAAATGTATTGATTCTCACCGGCGACCATACTGTTTTGGGGGACCATCCTCAGGCAAAACCCGTTTTTGACCTTGACTCGGTAAGTTTATTAAAAGTCGCCTCAGACCTTATGAAAGGCAGGGATATGGTTGGTAATGAACTTGCCGGTAAGCCGGAATTCTTACTCGGTGCAGTTGTTAATCCCGGAGCCGACCCTTTGGAGCCGCAGATTATCAAGATGGAAAAAAAGATTAAAGTAGGTGCAAAATTTTTCCAGACACAGGCAGTATATGACCTAAAGAGTTTTGAAGAGTTTATGAAAATAGCCAAACAGTTCAATGTTCCCGTTTTAGGCGGTATTATTCTTTTGAAATCCGCAGGTATGGCAAAATTCATGAACGAAAATGTTGCAGGAGTTCATGTCCCTGACAGATATATAAAAATGATGGCAGAAGTAGCTAAAGAGGATAGGTCGAAGGTTAGCATCCGGATTGCCGCGGAACTCGCAAAAGGCATGAAAAATATCTGTAACGGTATACATATAATGCCTCTTGGCTGGGAAAGGCACGTTCCTTCTGTTTTAGCGCAATCTGATTTATAAAAGGTTCACTTCACGATTTTCTGCACAAATATTTCCATGGATAAGAATACTCTACGTATAAGAATACAAATCAAAGGCAAAGTCCAAGGTGTCGGCTTCAGGCCGACTGTTTACAGATATGCTGTCCGGAATAAACTAACAGGGTGGGTGAGTAATAGCTCAACAGGCGTAATTATAGAGGTGCAAGGGAAGAAAGCTAATGTTGAGAGTTTTATCGTCACATTAAAGGAGTTTCCCCCTTCCCGTTCTGAAATAACGGACATTCAAATCACCAGAATCAAATCTAAAAAAGAAGTTGGCTTCAAAGTCCTTTCAAGTGTTCAAGGCAAGGATATGCAAACAAGAATTTCTCCTGATATTGCCGTATGCGAAGATTGCCTCAGGGAACTATTTGATGATAAAAACAGACGCTATCTTTATCCTTTTATAAACTGCACCAATTGCGGGCCGCGTTTTACCATAATAAATAATATCCCTTATGACAGGCCCAATACCACAATGAAGAAATTCAAAATGTGCAA
>CAZNJA010000055.1:0-9025 GCA_964573245.1 uncultured bacterium | reverse complement strand
CTATAAAAGAGGTAGAGAAATCTTCCTTCAAAGTTACTATAATTCCATATACAACCTCTGCCACTACAATAGAGGAAAAGAAAATAAATGACAGTGTTAACCTCGAAACTGATATACTGGCAAAATATGTCCAGAAAATCACATCAGAGAATAAAGAGCCCGTTACAATAGATTATCTTAAAGAAAAAGGTTTCCTATGAAATTTGTAAAAATTAAAGAAGCTGCAGAACAACTCAAAAAAGGCAAGTTTATCATTGTCGTGGACGATGAAGACAGAGAAAATGAGGGAGATTTAGTAATTGCCACGGTAAAAGCTACTCCGGATTCAATAAATTTCATGGCTAAACACGGCAGAGGGCTTATATGTGTTGCACTCCCTAAAGAAAAACTTAACGAACTAAAAATCGATTTGATGGTACAAGGAAATCAAGACAGTTTAACATCCGCATTTACAGTGTCTGTTGATGCAAAACACAATATATCAACAGGGATTTCTGCCCACGACAGAGCTGTAACAGTAAAAGCGCTTATTAACCCGAAGACAAAACCGGAAGACTTGGTAAAACCAGGACACATTTTTCCTTTAAGAGCAAAAACCGGGGGTGTATTAGAAAGAGCCGGGCATACTGAAGCAGCAGTTGACCTAACACGTATAGCAGGTCTTACTCCGGGCGGCGTAATATGCGAAATAATGAACGACGACGGGACAATGGCGCGTTTGTCTGAACTTAAAGAATTTTCTAAACAGTTCAATATACCGATATGCACTATAAAAGATTTAATTACATTCAGAAGAAAAACAGAAAAATTAGTTAAGAAAGTGCTTTCAACGGTTCTGCCAACACCGTTCGGAAAATTTCAACTCGTCCTTTATGAATCTCTTGTAAACGATGAAAATTATATCGCTTTGGTAAAAGGAGAAATCAAAGGCGAATCGAATGTTCTTGTTAGAGTCCATTCGCAGTGCCTTACGGGAGATGTTTTCCAATCGCTTAGATGCGATTGCGGAAGGCAGCTCCACAACGCTTTGGAAATAATATCCAAGGAGGGCAGGGGCGTTTTACTTTATATGCCGCAAGAAGGAAGAGGAATAGGACTTAAAAATAAACTGAAAGCATACGTTTTGCAGGACAAAGGATTAGACACAGTTGAAGCAAACAATGAACTAGGATTTAAAGCCGATTTAAGGGATTACGGCATGGGGGCGCAAGTTTTGGTAGATTTAGGACTTTCAACTATACGACTATTGACAAACAATCCAAAAAAAATAATCGGTTTGCAAGGATATAAATTGAAAGTTACCGAAAGAGTTCCAATAGAAACTTCTATCAACAAAAGAAATAAGTTCTACCTGAAAACCAAAAAAGAAAAAATGGGACATCTTTTGGAAAAAATAAGATAAAAAGCACATAGGCACAAAAGGAAAAATGCTATAATCTTTGTGCCTAATAAAAGGAGGTGTTTAGATGATTAAAACATACAAAGCTGATTTGACTGTCAAGGGCAAAAAGTTTGCTTTGGTGTGTTCGCGTTTCAATGAATTCATCACAGGCAAACTGCTCGACGGCGCAATAGATACACTTACAAGACACGGCGTAAAAGACAACGAAATAGAAGTGTTCTGGGTTCCGGGTTCGTTCGAAATAACTTACCTTGCCAACAAACTCGCCCAGAAAAAGAGATACGATGCGATTATATGCTTGGGCGCGGTCATAAAAGGCGATACGTCCCACTGGGAGCATATAGCAAGAGAAGTAACAAAAGGTATAGCCCAGATTTCTCTTGATACGGGCATACCCGTAATTTACGGCGTGATAACTCCCGATACACTTGAGCAGGCAATAGAACGCGCAGGCACAAAAGCAGGTAACAAAGGCAGGGACGCCGCATTAGCCGCAATTGAGATGGTCAATCTGTTTGGGCAGGTGAAGTAATACAGTATTAAGTCCGCCACGATATAATATCGTGGCGAGATCTCGCCATTTTTAAAATGGCGGATTATAAGGATTAAGTATTAAGTTAAATAATAAAAAACTCTCAGAGTTTTAGGTTCGCGGTTATCGGAAAAGATAAAAACGGTTTTCGGTTATCGGGAAATATAGCAATATGGCAAAAATATGCGGTTCGTGTAATTTACAAGGAACTAGCTTACCTAAAAATAAAATAGTATGTCTCTACGACAACTCAGAACACGACGCGTTGGACACCTGCAAACATTGGCAAACATATATTTCTGGCATATCAATAGAAGTAAGAAGACAAACAGCAAGTGATATAAGAAATAGAGAGGATGATGAGAGAAGACATAAAGAAAATCAAGAAAGTGCTCAAAGCAATCGCAAACTTCAAATAATACTTGTTATACTTTCTTTTTTTCTTTGGATAGGAGCATTCTTATTAACTGAATGGATTATTTCTCGATGGTAATACTTGCTCTTTGATTATGTAATTTTTAATATTTGATATGTATATTTGATTTTTTATTTTTGATATTTAATATTTTATTAAAACATGAGTTCAAGACGAAAAGCAAGAGAATTGGCGTTGAAGGTTCTTTATCAGAATGACCTCACAGGAGCAATCAAAAAACCTCGCGAGGAAGCCCAATCCGATTGGAACGACACCTTTAAACATTTGGCGAATATCTTAAAAATTGACAAAGAAGGCAAGGGTTTCGCGAAAGAATTGATAGAAGGAACATTGAAAAATCTTGAACTTATCAATTCCAAAATTTCCGAATTCTCTAAACACTGGCAAATATCAAGGATTTCCATAGTCGACCGAAACATTCTGCGTATTGCCTGCTACGAAATGTTTTTTGCAGAAAAAATCCCTCATGCTGTATCAATCAACGAAGCGATAGAACTAGGCAAAAAATATTCCGCGACAGAAAGCAAATCATTCATAAACGGCGTTTTGGACGGAATATGTAAGGACTTACAGAAAAATCAAAAATGAAAAATTAAAATGTAAAATGACCCGCCACTAAATCTCGGCGGGCAGGCAAATTAAAATTCAAAATTTTACATTTTGATATGTAATTTTGATATTTGATTTTTGATATTTAATTTATGGAAGATAAAAACTTCACCCCGTTAGAGATTAAAAACAGGACGGTAGCCTATTTTAATATTTAAAAATGGCAAGTAATAAAAACCCCTATACAGATAGAGTTAGTTTACGGTCATCTAAGGATGACCTATCTCTAACGGGGTTTACCCCCATGATTCGGCAGTATTTATCGCTGAAGAATAAGTATCCTAACGCAATACTTTTCTTTCGTCTCGGCGATTTTTATGAAACGTTTTTCGAAGACGCAAAGACAGCTTCCAGAACCCTGCAAATCGTCCTTACTGCAAGAGACGGCGGCAATAAGAAAAAAGTCCCAATGGCAGGTATTCCCTATCACGCAGTTGAAGGATATCTGGCAAAACTTATCCGCGCAGGTCATAAAGTAGCTATATGCGAACAGATGGAAGACCCCAGCAAAGCAAAAGGTCTTGTAAAAAGAGAAATTGTGCGCGTCATTACACCCGGAACTGTAGTTGAATCATCCCTCTTGGAAGATAAAGGCAATAATTATATTCTCTCTTTCTGCCCCGGCAGGGATAAGGTAGGTTTTTCTTTTCTTGATTGTTCCACCGGCGAATTCAAAGTCTCCGAAGTTTCCATGGAAGAATTCATAATAGAAGTTTCGCGGCTTGCTCCTTCGGAATGTTTACTGCCCGAATCTGCGGTAAATACCTGGCAGAATAATCTTAATCATAGAATACGCACCTTTACACCCTACCCCGATTATAATTTTTCCCCGGACGTCGCAACACAGACACTTAAAGAACATTTTCAGGTTTATTCTTTAGACGGGCTCGGGCTTCGCGGTTTTAATTTAGGAATCGGTTCTGCCGGCGCTTTGCTTGATTATGTCAAGGAGATGGAGAAAACCAAACTGGAACATATTAACAACATAGAACTATATTCACCGTCCGACTTTATGTTATTGGATGAAGACACACAGCGCAATCTTGAACTTTTAAAGACATTTACGGGAGAAGAACGTAAAGGGACCCTCTTTTCTATATTAGATTCAACTCTCACACCTATGGGCGGACGCCTACTCAAACGGTGGATGCTTAATCCTTTACTGGACGCAAGAACTATAAATAAGAGATTGGAGAGTGTAGAAACTTTCACTAAGAATACTCCTCTACTGGAAGAATTAAGACAAAATTTGAAGGATGTATATGACCTTGAACGCATCATCAGCCGTCTTGATACAAACGTTGCAAAAGGCAAGGACCTCATAGCATTAAAACAATCTTTGAACAAAATCCCGCAAATCAAACAGATACTTAAAGAATGCAAGACGTTACCATCTTTATTGAAGGAACTTACTTCCGAACTTGATGATGTAAAAGAAGTCCGCGAACTTATAGAAAAAGCAATCGTTGACAATCCTCCATATATTCTTACCGAAGGTGATGTTATAAAAGAGGGATATAACGAAGAACTTGATAAATTAAAGATAGCTTCCCGCGAAGGAAAAACATGGATTGCGGGACTCCAGGCAAAAGAACGCAAAAGAACGGGGATCAAATCGCTCAAGGTGGGCTACAACAAAATTTTCGGATATTATATCGAGGTAACAAAATCAAACCTTTCACAGGCGCCGTCTGATTATATCCGCAAACAAACATTAATCAATTGTGAAAGGTTCATAACCGCAGAACTGAAAGATAAAGAATCCCTCATCATCGGCGCGGAAGAAAAAATGAGGGAAATGGAATATGAAATTTTCCTGCAGGTGCGATTATTAATATTAAAAGAATTAAGTAGAATAAAAAATAGCGCCTCTATCATAGCAAGTTTAGATGTTCTTTCCTCACTTGCAGACACCGCCCTGAAGAACGACTACTGCCGTCCCGAAATAACCGAAACGGGGAAAATTCATATAAAAGCCGGAAGACATCCTGTTTTGGAAAAAGTTATGTTTAATGAACCTTTTATTCCCAATGACACACTTCTTAATAACAAAGACCACGAGCTGGTTATTATCACAGGACCAAATATGGCCGGAAAATCCACATACATACGCCAGATTGCATTAATCGTCTTAATGGCGCAGATGGGAAGTTTCATACCCGCAAAAGAAGCGTCAATCTCTGTTGTTGATAGATTATTCACAAGAGTCGGCGCAACAGATGATTTAACAAGAGGCAGGTCAACATTTATGGTTGAGATGAATGAGACCGCGCAGATACTGCGAAACGCCACGCCAAAAAGCTTGATAATACTTGATGAAGTCGGAAGAGGCACATCCACCTATGACGGCGTATCAATAGCGTGGGCTGTTGCCGAATACATACATAACAACATCTCCTGCAAAACATTATTCGCAACACACTATCATGAACTGACAGGTTTGGTTGATTTCTTAAAGAGAGCGCAAAATTACAATATCGGCGTCAAAGAATCGGGAGGCAAAATAACATTCATAAGAAAAATACTTCCCGGCGCGCAGGATAAAAGTTACGGAATTCACGTAGCTGCTTTGGCAGGGCTGCCCAACGAATTGATAAAAAGAGCCAACGACATCTTAAAGAGTTTGGAAAGAGAAAAATTTATATCTTCAAAGAAAGGTTCCCCAAGAAAACGAAAAATAAAAATAGACCAACTTACATTCTTCTCACCAAAAACACCAATTCATCCGATTATTGAAGAGATTAAGGATTTGAAAGTTGAAGAACTCACTCCGCTTGAAGCTTTGAATAAGTTGAACGAACTGAAGAAAAAAGTCAAGGAAAATTAACCCTCAATACAAATAATTTTTTTATTCCACAACCTTCCTACACAGCCATACAATCGGTTTCAATGTCTCTCTTATAGTTTTCTTCAATATAGGATGTTTATTTATAAATCCAGCAACGGGCGGAGATATTCTGTAATAAGTTTTTACGAGGGCTTCTCCAACAGGATTAGTGAGTAAATGTTCATCCCTGAATTCGCTAAGAGCGCGTACTTCTTTCTGCATAGGAGTCCCATAAGCCGCAGTTGCAATGAAACAAAAACCTCTCCTGTTCTCATTGTGGTGGTCTATAATAAAATCAAATAGTGATGTCCAGTCTGTCTTTACCTTATAAGCAGTCGCATCATCTGCTGTTCCGGCAAAATTAATCCAGCCGCAGTTCTCACTCCAGGTATAGCCAGAGAAGTTGTAAGAATCATCAATAATCACCTGGGAATCGGCAGGATTGAAATTTATCCAGCCTACATTCTCACCCCAGCCGTAGCCACTTAGGTTTCCATTCCCGTCCTTAGTTACTCCCCAGTTAGTACTTGTAGTATTATTAGCCCCGGGAGTTCCGTCATAATCTAATTTTATCCAGCCAATATTTTCATACCATACATAACCAATAAGACCACTACTTGCTACGGTTACTCCATTATCAGTATCTTTAACATTAGTGTCATAAAAGTTTAACCACCCCGTATTCTCCCCCCAAGCCCAATGGTCTGTGGCATTTATATTGCTTGCCGCCCAGAGATTACCTGCTCCTAATCCTAACCCCAGAATAATTAATATTCCTAGCCAACTTTTTTTCATCTTTTCCTCCTTTGTCTATTCCTCCATAAAGCAGGAACAAAGGTTAAAAACCCTACCCCGTTAGATGGCAGAGCCTATCTAATCTGGGTCAATACCGCCGCGCACAGCACGCACATGGTTGCTATGAGTCCTAGTGCCTTGGGTCGCGCCACCGCTGGCGAAGGACATGCCTAGGGCACAGTTCGGATCGACCGGGTACATAGTAGAGGACCAGTAGTAGTCGGACTTTGTATTAGGGAAGTATGTGATATCAATGTATGGGGCGCCTATGGTGTTCTCTAACTTACAGATGGAGTAAAGTTCGTAGACATTGGGAAGCCTCCAGTCTTCGTATCCCGCAAATACCTCGGTATTTACACCTGCAATAAATACAGCAAAGGCATCCGCCCAAGTATATTCAGTATCCTTATCATGAATAGTTGCGTCGTCGGTTTTCTGCTCCCACATCAGACCGGTATTATAATCATATACCACCCCGCCCGGTATGGCAGTGCCATCCGGCATCTTGTCACTATGAGCAAAATCCCCATACCTCTTGGTTGCCCCCATCTGTAAATCACCATCATCTCCCGCAACATAACTCGTTGTCTGTCCGGTAGCCGAAAACCGGGTCAGGTTCTCAAAGATATTGTCTGTGGTATTCATCGTAGCACCGGGACCAGCAGTGGGTTCAACAAACGTTGCACTAACTGACTTTGCCGGCGGAGCACTATCAACATCGGTCAGATAATCGTATATATTCTTCAGGGTATACATTCTGCTTGCTACATTATCAGGCCCCTGACTGGAATCAATACTTCCCGCCCAGACAAGATAGACCGCTCCAATAACTACTCCTACCAAGAATACTGCACTCATCATCCACAAAATTCTTCTTAACATCTTTTTTTCTCTCCTTTCATACCTTTTATAAGGTATAAGGAATGTTATTTAACAATCCATTTGTAGCACTTCAGTAAACTCGATGTCAAGCTTTTGGGTAAAAAATTATTTATAGCTTTTAAGAGATTAAGGATTTAAAAGTTGAAGAACTCACTCCGCTTGAAGCCATAAATAAATTGAATGAACTGAAGAAAAAAGCGAGGGAATAGTTTTATCAATTTAATAGTTGCCATAATAAAATCTTTGTTCTTAGAAGAATAATCTTGTGTTGCTCTGGGCTGATACCACTAACAATTTGATGCGTTCCCTTCTGATATAAATCGAACAGTGCCAAAATTGCATCAATATCTTTGTCAATAAAATCTAATAATAAGTCATTACCGTATTTACGAGTCAATAAATAGTGAAGTCTTGTTCTTCTTTTTGGTTTATTTTGGGAATACCATTTTGCTTCGGAATAATTTTTTCGTATTTCATTATCTGGTGCATATTTGTGAATTACTTGTGTGATTAATTCTCTTAATGATATAACTGTGTGCCTTATTTTGTCAGGATTATTAGAAAGGAAAGACTTTTCTGCACCTTCGAAAAGAATCATCCAATTTTTATCAGCCCTTAAGATAAGTTTATCTGTATCTCTACAATCTTCTTCCAAAAGACTCATATACTTTTCTTCAATTATTTCTACGTCCTTGCCATCAATAAAATCGAGATCTTTAATAATTTTGTACTGACACGATACTTCTAATGCCGGTTTTACAAAGTAGCTTTGTAAATAATCTGAGGCTATATTTTGAGTAACGATTAATTCTTGGAGATTATGGAAAGAATTACTTAAATCCTTTGTAAAAGAGATGGCTATACTAGAAATGGATTCTAATTCAGATAAGAATACGGGGACTTTAATCTTCATGGATTTTAATGTTTCAAAATAGCTTGAGTACAATTGGGCATTAAGAGAATATTTAGAAAGTGTTTCTTGCCATGGAATCAGCGAATCTTGTATATTCCGCAAGATTGATGCAGGTATTACACAAGTATTTCTTAACTTTTCGAACTGAGCAGCAGCTTCAATGTATGGAGACATAACTTCGGAAATGTACTTTCTATTCGCTGCCATTACTTCAGAAAGTCGCTGCGTAAGAGGCTTAAAAGATTTATTATATTGCTCTATCGCTCTTGATAGTTCTACTAAATACTTATAGGAGTTCCCTTCCATATATCTCTCTCATAATTTCTTAAAAACCAACTTCGCTACTTTTTCCATCACGTTATTTTTTCTCTATGACCGAAACATAGGTCTAATTTATCCGGAAAAACTCTAAATCCCGTTCCATGGTCATGTGGTTTCCCATTAGGATACTGACCAATTCTGACATCAACAAGAATAGTGCCTTCTCTTAAAAGACGAATGAAATTGGCGAAATCAAAATCGCTTAGCAACCATGCTTCATTAAACCAAAATTCCTCATTAGAACCCTTGCCTCTTGTTTCTGCTTTCACATATAATAATTTTGGAAGTTTTCTTTCAAAAGAATTCTT
>CAZNJA010000054.1:3695-9140 GCA_964573245.1 uncultured bacterium | reverse complement strand
TACGTTTACTTATTCGAATATCCAGTCGGCACGGAAATTATCGCCTATGTTAAAGAGGATGTTATTGCGGGCAAAGTTCCTTATGGGGAAGGCGAAATATATTTTGTAGGACTTGGGGAGCACTGGAATTTAGGAAGAGATAAGGATATATGGACTTTGAATTTTTATCATTGGATGTTGGGATTGTCGGTTCCTGGACCGGTTAAAACATTGTTTTAAATTTCTTATCCCGTGAGATTGCGACAAGACATAATAAAAAGAGTATTGATAGGGAAAAACCCCAGGCAAACTTTCATAAGAACGGCAATAACAGCAATCTCTTGTATTATCCTTTTTAAATTTTTCCTAATACCTATACGAATTCAAGGAATAAGTATGGAACCTACATATCACGATGGCTCTGTCAATTTTGTTAATACTCTCTATTACAAATTTCACAATTTTAAGCGCGGCGATATAGTCGCAATTGCGATAGGAAGCGGTCATCATTATATGTATCTAAAGAGGATATTGGGGTTACCCGGCGAAAAGATATCCTTTAAAAGTGGAACCCTTCGCATTGATGGGCAAGTTATCTGCGAACCTTATGTTAAATATGAGTATAATTGGAGCATGGAGGAAATTTCGGTCGAAGACAATGAATATTTTGTTGTTGGCGACAACAGAAGCGGTGCAATAGACGCTCATGAAAAAGGAAGGGTAAGCAAAGAAAAGATAATAGGAAAACCATTATGGTGAGAAAAGTTTTATTGTTGTTTTTTGTTGCAGTAATTGTGCTCTCTGCAGCAATTCTGTTTTTGAACGCTAGAAATAAAGATATCCGCCAGATTCAAAGAAATTTAAATACAGTTGTTTCCTTAGTAGAGAAAGAAGCAGGAGAAACATCTATTATTTGTATTGCTAAGACACAGAAACTTGCTTCTTTTTTTATGGAAGATTGCCAAATAGAGGCGGGGAGTCCTGTTCCTCATATAACTAATAGAGATGAGGTTATAGGAACAGTTTCTCAAATATGCCGGTTTACAGATGCGCTTGCGATTGAGTTGGCAGAGGTTTCTATTGTTTTAGAAAGCGAAAGTTTGGCAAAAAGCGATTTTGTTGCAACTGCTGTCGTATCAGGTTCTTTAATCGAAAAAGAATCTGTGTATCCCAGACAATTAGATATTACATGGGAAAAAGTCGGGAGAGAATGGAAAATTAAAAGAGTTGAGGTTATAGAAATCCTGCGATAAAAACAGCTTTCAGCATTGCGATTGGACAATTTTGTACACTATAAAATTACTGTAAAAGCTCTTTAATTTTATCCTTTATATTAAGGCTTGTAAGCAGCGATTCTCCTATCAGGAAGGAATTAATTCCGCAGTTTTTAAGCATATCGATTTCTTTTTTACCTTTTATACCGGATTCGCTTACAACTTTTTTCTCTGGGGGTATGGAGGAAAACAAGGAGATTGATGTTTTTATATTCACGTTCAAACTATCTAAATTGCGGTTATTTATACCTATATTTTCAGCTTCGCATTCAAGCGCTTTTTTTAACTCGTTTTTGGTGTGGACTTCAACCAAATAGTGGAGATTTAATTTTTTTGATAATTCTATGAAACTGCGTAATTCTTCTGTTTGGAAAAGACGCGTGATTAATAAAATGCAATCGGCTCCAAAATATCTGCTCTCGTATAACTGATAATCGTCTATAATAAAGTCCTTTCTTAAAACCGGTATAGTTGTTGCATTTTTTACGTCTTTCAAGTCATTTAGAGAACCAAGAAAAAAATCGCTTTCTGTTAAGACCGAGATTGCTTTTGCGCCTGATTCCTCGTAAATTTTTGCTGTTTTTACCGGGTCGTAGTCTTTTAATATCAATCCCTTTGACGGCGAGGCTTTTTTAACTTCGCAGATAAGATTTATATTTTGTTTATCCTGTAAAACGGCTGAAAAATCCCTTGAAGGGGATAGGGTGGGTATTTTCTCTTGTATGGCTTCGAGAGGTAATTTATTTTTTCTTATCTGTATTCGATGTCTTGTTCTTTCGATTATTGTGAGTAAGAGATTGTCCATTTTCGTTTGCCCTATTCATTTGTAATCTTTATCAAATCCTTCAGTTTCCTTAGAGCGCTGCCGGAATCAATAGATTCCTCCGCTATTTTTATTCCTTCTTGTATATCTTTGGCTTTTCCGGCGATATAAAACAAAGCGCCGGAGTTAAGCAGGACGATGTTGCGATATGGGCCTTTTTTACCTTCCAATGTAGCCATCATGATGTGTACATTTTTGTCCACATCTGCTCCAAGTAGTTCGTTTTTTGATACTCTTTTTATTCCGAAATCTTCAGGGCTGACAAGATAGTTTTTAATTGTGCCCTTTTTAAGTTCGGAAATTAAAGTTTTTCCTGTGGTGGATATTTCGTCAAATCCTTCTCCATGCACTACTAATGCCGCTTTTGCTCCCAGATTTTTTAATACATTTGCCAAAGTTTCGGTCAAATCAGGTAAAGGAACCCCAAGTAATTGGATGTTGGCTCCGGCAGGATTAGTTAATGGGCCCAGTATATTAAAAATTGTGCGTATGGCTATTTCTTTTCTTGTTGGCATTGCGTATTTCATAGCGGGATGATACAACGGCGCAAAAAGAAAACCGATCCCGATTTTTTCGATGCATTCTTTTACTTTTTCGGGTTTAACATTTAAGTTTACGCCTGCATGTTCGAGAACATCCGCACTTCCACATTTGCTTGAAGCTGAACGGTTTCCGTGCTTTGCTACTTTTAATCCTGCGCCTGCTGCAACAAAGGCAACCGCAGTAGAAATATTGAAGGAATTTGTTTTATCTCCACCTGTTCCGCAAGTATCTACGATTGTGTCCGCATCAATTTTTATATGTATGGCAGCATCTCTCATGGCTTGCGCGCAGCCCGTTATCTCGTCAGGAACTTCTCCCTTTATGCGCAGCGCAGTTATAAAAGCCGAAATTTGGGATGGAGTTGTTTCTCCCCGCATAATTTCACTCATTGTCTGCATTGCTTCTTCTTTTGTGAGACTCTTTCCTTCTATAAGTTTTGAAATCGCTTCTTTAATCATTATTCTTCCTTAGTTGGAGTTTCCGTTTGCGCCGGAGCATTTTTCATTTCTTTTTCTGCTTGAAGCAGTCCGTCCATTACTTGTGATATCTGGTCGGGTCTAAAAGTAACCCCTTTTTTGGTTGGCTTATATTCGCCGGCGTCATCTTCGTAATAAACGCGCACGTCTATATAATTGTTTCCTTTGAATTCCGTTATGCTGATTCTTATTTTATTATTGGCGTTTTTTTCTATATCTTTTACTATTTTCTGCATTTTTCCTCCTTTTTTAAAATTATTTAATATCGAGAAAATTTTTGATTATGAGTTTTCCTGCCGGAGTGAGTATGGACTCGGGATGAAACTGCACGCCGAATGATGGATATTCTTTATGTTGCATTGCCATAATCTCGTCTGCAGCTTCGTCTTTCTTCGTCCATGCCGTAATTTCGAAACAATTGGGAAAAGACTGTTTTGCAACTATCAAGGAATGGTATCTTGTAGCTTCAAACGGAGAAGGTATATCTTGAAAGATTCTTTTTCCGTTGTGATAAATCTTGGAAGTTTTTCCGTGCATAAGCTCTCTTGCCCCGGTAATTTTTCCCCCGAACGTGTAGCCGAGCGCCTGATGTCCAAGGCACACTCCCAGTATAGGTGTTTTTGGAGCGAATGTTTTTATCAGTTCACATGATATCCCTGCGTTTTCGGGCCTTCCTGGACCGGGTGATATAACTATTTTTTGCGGTTTCAGTTTTTTCACTTGGCTAATCGTTATTTTATCGTTGCGGTAGACTTTCAAATTTGCTCCAAGTTCGCCGAGATATTGGACAAGGTTGTAAACAAAGGAATCATAATTGTCTATTACAAGAATCATTCTTCCAGTCCCCCTTCTGCAAGTTCTACGGCTTCCATTAATGCTTTTGCTTTGTTTAAAGTTTCTTGATATTCGTTTTTACCAATCGAATCGGCAACTATGCCTCCCCCGGACTGAATATAAACGGTATTATCTTTTAGGACTATGGTTCTTATAGTGATACAGGAATCCAAATTTCCCGAAAATGAAAAATATCCGATTGCACCTGCGTAGGGTCCCCTTTGATTGGGCTCCAGTTCTTCTATTATCTCCATTGCTCTTATTTTGGGCGCTCCGCTTACTGTTCCTGCGGGAAAAGACGCTCTTATCACATCATATTCGTCGCAGCCCTTTTTCAGATTTCCTTCCACATTGGAAACAATATGCATAACATGCGAATATTTTTCGATAGACATAACCTCGGTGACTTTTACGGTTCCGAGTTTTGCAACTCTTCCCACATCGTTTCTTCCCAAATCCACCAACATTATATGTTCGGCTCTTTCTTTAGGATCATTTAATAATTCTTTTACCAGTTCATTGTCTTCTTCTTCGTTTTTCCCTCTGTGTCTTGTACCGGCAATCGGTCTTAAGATTACCTTGTCTTTCTCTTTTCGCACCATGATTTCTGGGGAAGAACCTATAATCTTGAAACTGTCAAAATCTAAGTAGAACATGTAAGGCGAAGGATTGATAGACCTGATAGCCCGATATATGTTTATGGGTTCTGCGTTTGTTTTTTTTGTCCATCTCTGTGATGGCACAACCTGTAAAATATCTCCTGCCGTAATATATTCTTTTGCTTTATTCACGGCTTGTATAAAATCTTTTACGGCAAAATTACTTTTCCATTCAGACAAGATTTTGTTTTTCTTGTTTTGTTTTTTTGGTGTAGCCGTATTCTGTAATTTTTCAATTACCGCGTCTATTTTTTTGATTGTTTTATCATAAAGTTTGTTCAAATATTTTTTGTCCGTATCTTCGATGAAGGTATTGCATATGATTTTCATCTTGTGTCGGACATGGTCGAATACTACGACTATTTCTGTTATCAAAAAAAACATGTCTGGCAGATGTAAATCGTCTTTTTTCGTTTGAGGAATTTTTTCCCAGAATCGTATCATAGGGTAGGCGATATAACCCACGGCGCCGCCAGTGAATCTGGGTAATCCTTCTAAGTGCCTGCCAGCTTCGTAGCAGGCTGGAACACTGTTGAATCCTTTCATAATGGATTTGAGTTCATTCAACGGGTCATCGGTAATGCCTTGTTTTCTTTCATGTGGTGTTTGTGTGCGGTATTGGTTATTTTTTGATTGAAAAGTAAGATATGGGTCAGTTCCTAAAAAGGAATATCTTCCTATTGTTTCTCCGCCTTCGACGCTTTCGAGCAGGAATGAGTATTTACTTTCTTTGTTTAATTTTTTAAATGCGGAGACAGGTGTTGCGAGGTCTGCGAGTATTTCCCTGTAAACGGGAATAACAAGACCTTTTTTTGCGATTTTGAAGAATTTTTTTCTTTCAGGGTAGTGCATAACGG
>CAZNJA010000054.1:0-3595 GCA_964573245.1 uncultured bacterium | reverse complement strand
CATATCCTTATCTACACTTCAAATAAAAGTACCAATAAACCAAAAGACTGGGGGATGGAAAACCAGAGGACTAAAGAACGAACAGTAAATATTTGTAAGCTGTTAATCCTTCCGTTTATGTTGGAAATAAAGTAGTATTGCTATGATTGTTTTGGAATCTTTTATTTCGCCGCTTGATATTTTGTTTAAAGCGTCTTTTTTTTCTATGATTACGTTTTCCAAAAACTCATCCGCATCAGGTTGAGAATTGCCTTTTTTCAGGTTTTTTGCAATAAAAATGTGGATGACTTCGGACGAGTATCCCGGTGCAAGGTAAACTGAAGTTAATTTTTGTAAATCCTTAGTCCCATATCCTGTTTCTTCCTTAAGTTCGCGTTCTGCGCATCTTTTTACGCTTTCGCCTTTTTCGAGTTTTCCTGCAGGGATTTCCAAAAGCATTTTTTCTAGTGGTTTTCTGAATTGTTTGACAAGTAAAAAATTATCTTTGTCTATTAAGGGAAGAATGGCTACTGCGCCGCAATGTTCGACTATTTCCCTAGTAGTCTTTTTGCCGTTTGGCAGAACTACTTCGTCTATCCTTAAATTGATTATTTTGCCTTTGTAAATGGATTTACTGTTTAAAGTTTTTTCTTCCATTTCTTAACGTCCGCTTAAGAGTAAGATTGTGTTTTTGCCTTCATCGAAATATTTATTGGCAAAACCGACAATATCTTCCTTAGTTATATGGGAAATTTTTTCTTCTAATTTCAAGGGTTCTTCGTATCCCAAATTATAAAGTTCGGCAAGCGCTGTCTCAAATGCAAATGACTCGTTGCCTTGCAGGTTTTTCCATTTTTGTGTCAATAATTGCTTTTTTGCAAATTCGATTTCGCTTTTGGAGAAATCGCCGCTCTTTAATTTTTCTATTTCTCCTTGTATGCCCAATAGAACTTCTTGAAGTTTTTCTTTTTTAGTCGCGATATAAAAAGCAAACATGCCGTCGTCCCAACCCGATAACAATAAAGTCCCCGTGTTATATGCAAGCGCTTTTTTGTCTCTAAGTTCTACAAATAGAGGCGAAGACATGCCGTTAAGATAAGAGTTCAATACTTCCGAGATATAAAAGTCTTTATTTTTGATATCAGGCGCGGGAAAGGCGACGAATAAAACGGATTGTTCCCATTTCCCCTCCAAATCGGTTTGTTTACCTTGGAAAGTTTGGGAATATCCTGTTTCTACTCTTTTTCCGTTTTCGATAGAAGAAAAGACGGTTTCTATTCTCTTGGTTGTTTTGGTTTCGTCGAAATCACCCGATATTGAAACAACGATATTTTCTCCGACAATAAGTTTGTCTTTTAATTGCAGTAAATCTTTCCTTCCGATAGACGAAACCGCAGTTATCTCGCCGGAAGGATTTAACCCGTATGGGTGTTTGCCGAAAAAGAGTTTTCTTAAATTGTTCAAAGCACAGTTGAAAATAGAATCTTTTTCTCTTGTGATTTGTAAAAGTTGGGCGTTTTTTTCTTTGTTTAGTTCGTCCTGCGGGAAATCGGCATTTAATAATATATCCGCTAAAATATCCAAGACATTGTCTATATCTTGACTGTTTGCATTAATTCTAATGCCTAACGAATTATTCCCGGAAAAAGAGGTTATATGCCCGCCGAGCGATTCTATTTTTTCGACTATTTCCGTATAGAGACGGTTTTTTGTGCCTTTTAGAAGCATGGAAGAAAAAAGTTTGCATATCCCGTTGTTTTTTTCGTTTTCGGTAATAACACCACCGCCTATTATTGTAACAACACTAATTAAAGAGAGCGAATTGTTTTCTCGCAATATTAAGGTTAATCCGTTATTGAGTATTTTTTTGATAGGCGCTTTGGGTATTTCTTGCGATAGTTCTTTTTCGGTTTTATCGGTTTTTGGCGAAACAAGCGTTCCTATGGTTATATTCTCTTCCGTTAAATGTTTGCGCGTTACTTGGACGATTTCTTCTATTGCAACTTTTTCTATACTTTGCAGATACTTTTCCGTAAACAGCAAATCCTTCGTGTATATATAATTCGAAACAAGGTCGGAAGCTTTTCCCTCAAGCGTTTCATTGCTACGCAACTGTTGCATTTTGATTATGTTTTTTGCTTTATCCAGTTCTTTCTGTTTTAGGTTTCTGTCTTTGATTTTTTGTATTTCTTCAAGTATTACTTTTTTAGCTTTTTCTATTTTCGCTTCTTCGCCAGCCGCGGAAATATTGAATATTCCTTCGTATAAAGGAGTAAAAGAATAAGAAGAGACGGAGTGGACCAGTTGTTCTTCTTCCCGTAGTCTTTTATAAAGACGGCTGCTTTTGCCTTGTCCCAAAATAACGGAAAGCAAATCCAACGCGTACATATCTTCATGTCCGAAAGCGGGAATGTGAAAGCCAATATTCAAATAAGCCATATTAACGTCCTTTTCCAGTGTGAATTCTTTTTTGAAAAATTGAGGCGGTTCTTTCGGCAGAACAATAGCATTCAAGGGCGAAGGTTTTATATTTTGGTTTGTTTTGATTACTTTTTTTCTTACTTCTTCTTTATCGATGTTTCCGCAAATTGTCAATAACATATTATTCGGAACATACATTCTCTTGTGATAATTTATTAAGTCTTCCTGTTTTAATTCCAAAAACAAGGGCTTTTCTCCTATGACGGGAAATCTATAAGGATGGACTGCGAAAAAATTTGCCTGAAAATTTTTGGAAAGGAATCTGCTCGGGTTATCTTCCGACAATGCTGTTTCCCTTAAGATAACTTCTCTTTCTTTTTCCATTTCTTTTTTGTCGAAAGAGGGATTTAACACCGTATCGAATAGGATATTCAAGGCTTCTTCCCATTTTGAAGAAGGTACTAAAACGTAATAAGCTGTCTTGTCGAAAGAAGTGTAAGCATTTAATTCCCCGCCCATAGATTCTATCTTTCTGGCAAGGTCTCCTGTTGTTTCGTTTCCTTGCTCGTGTTTTCTTCCTTTGAAGACCATATGCTCCACGAAATGCGAAATTCCCGTGCCAAGATATTCACCTTCGTATATACTGCCTGCTTTTACCGTCAAAAGAATATACACCAATGGCGGCTGGGTTTTTTCCTCGACGATTAAAGTAAGCCCATTTTCGAGAATGGTCAAGTCTTGGGCATTGCAGGAAATTTTTACAAAAAACGATATAAAAAGAAAAAGAATTATAAAGATTTTTCGATTTTGCATTTTCTATCCTTCTATTTTGATGGGTGAAATGTGATAGTTAATTATAAACTTTAATTCTGTTATAATAAAGACATTTTATGGACATTTCTATCCTCAAAGGCAAGAAAGTAGCTGTTATAATGGGCGGTATTTCAAGAGAAAGCGATGTTTCAATCCGCTCGGGAACGAAGGTTTTAGAGTCCCTAAAAAAGCAGGGTTTTGACGCTGTAGGACTGCAGATGGGCAAAGATTTGGCTTTCGATTTGAGAAATAAAAAAGTAGATATTGTTTTTATCGCTTTACATGGAAAGGGTGGAGAAGATGGCTCGGTACAGGGGCTTTTGGAAGCTTTAGGCATTCCTTATACGGGAAGCGGTGTTTTAAGCAGTGCAATAGCGCTGAA
>CAZNJA010000053.1:709-9320 GCA_964573245.1 uncultured bacterium | reverse complement strand
GGCTTATATAAATGAAAGGATTCCCCCATGCATCCGGAGGAATTTTACCTTTTTCCAGATATCCTCTTTCTGGATAGGTTGCGGGAATTCTGCCTACTGTCGGCTTTTCTACAAGAGATTTTAAGCCCTGTTCTGCAGTAGGATAAAAACCATTGTCCAATTTAAATAGTTTCAATGCCTGTTCCAAATTTCTAATTTGCGTTTTTGTCTGGGTTTTCCTTGCTTCTTCGACCCTATTCATAAGATTGGGAGATACAATCGCCACCAACAACCCAATTATTACAACCACAACCATTATTTCGATAAAAGTAAACCCCGTTAGAGATAGGAAATGTCTTCTGATATTTCCGTTATACTCTGAAAATACTCTTCTCTTGCTTTTAGATTCCAAAACCTTACTTAAAGATGAATTCTTTTCTATGGAATTAATCTCTAACGGGGTAAATCCGTTATTTTTTATTGAAGATTCCAGTTTTCGATTTTTCTCCATATTATTTCCTCCTTGCGATTATTACTCTATCAATGTCACTGTAATCCTTTTTTATAATTATATCTTGGAAAACTTTTTTACTTTGCACAATACCTTTGACCGCTTCCGCTTGTCCCTGCCCTATTTCCATTATAAGATAACCACCCTTTTTCAAAAGAAATTTTCCCGCATTCGTCAAAGGTTCATAAAAAGAAAGTCCATCCGCTCCGCCGTCCAAAGCCTTTTTCGGTTCATAAGATAAATCAATATCCAAATTACTTAATTGCCCGCTTTCGATATATGGGGGATTACTTATCAGAAAATCTATTTGCCCTTTCCATTTTTCGTTTTTGAAATGAGCCCATAAATCACATTCTACAAAAGATACTGTTTTCCCCAAATTCATGCGCTTTCTGTTTTTGCGGGCAACTTCAAGTGCTTTGGAAGAAACGTCTGTTGCGTATATATGGAAATTTTTATTATATTTAGCCAAAGACAAAGCAATGTTGCCGCAACCTGTTCCGATATCCAACCCAATGCGAGGCTCATCATCTATTTTGAAAAAAAGTTTCAAAACTTCTTCCACTAAAATTTCGGTTTCGGGGCGTGGGATGAGAACGCTTTCATTCACAAAAAAATTCGAAGACATGAATTCTTTTTGTCTTATAATATAAGCCGAAGGGTAATGTCCGGTTCTTTTCTCAACCATTGACATGAATTTTTCAAAAGTAAAATCAGAAAGTTCACTTGATAAATTGGAATATATATAACTTTTTTCTTTCGAGAGAAGACAAGATAAAAAAACCAAAACATCTATGTGCGCATCTTGTATGCCGGCGGCTTTTACCGATTTGATACCCCAAGACAAAGCTTTTTGTAGTTTCATTTTATTTGTCCCGAAGCTCCGACATAATATCGGAGTTCGGAATTCTCCGAAGAGTCTGTATACTCTGTTCTTTCGGAGTCATCGGACCTTCGGAACATTTTTATTTTTCTTCCAAGTTTTCCTTTAAAACCTGCGTCAGGATTTCCAGTTTTCCGTCCAAAACATCTTTTAACCTATGAATGGTGGTATTAATTCTATGATCCGTGATCCTTCCCTGAGGGAAATTATATGTCCTTATTTTGTCGCTTCTTTCTCCGCCTTTTATCTGATTTTTTCTTTGTTCGGATATTTCTTCTACCTGTTTATCCGTATAGAACTTGACAAGTTTTGCTTTGAGCACTCTTAAAGCTTTTTCTTTGTTTTGATGCTGTGACTTCTCGTCTTGGCATTGAACTTTTATCCCGGAAAGTTTATGCAGAATACGTATCGCTGAAGATGTTTTATTTACGTGCTGCCCCCCGGGCCCCGAAGCCCTAAAAGTATCTATTTCTAAATCCGCCGGATTTATTTTTACATCTACTTCTCCGGTTTCAGGAAGCACCGCAACAGTAGCGGTGGAAGTGTGAACCCTGCCCATAGTTTCGGTTTGCGGCACACGCTGAACCCTATGAACTCCAGACTCATATTTTAACTGCGACCAAACACTTTCGCCTTCAACTTCATAAATTACTTCCTTAAAGCCGCCTCGTTCTGAAATGCTGGAATCCATTACCTCTATTTTCCATCCTTTCTTTTCGGCAAATTTAGAATACATCTTAAATAAGTCTCTTGCAAAAAGCGCGGCTTCGTCACCGCCGGTTCCGGCCCTTATTTCCATAATGACATTCCCTTGTTCTTCTTTGGAAACAGGCTTTAAAAGTATGTCCCATTCTTTTTCTAAGGAAATTTTTCTTTCTTTCAATCCTTTCAATTCTTCACCCACAAGACCGACCATACCCGAATCTTTTTCTTTTGTCAGCCATTTTTGCATATTTTCTATTTCACCCGCTATTTTTCGATATTCCCTAAATATTTTTATCTTAGGCTCTAATTCCTTAATAAGGCGGCTGTTTTCTTTTAATCGGACAGGGTCTTTTATAATATCTGGCGAAGAAAGAAGGCTGGTAACTCTCAAATATTCTTGCTCCAATTTATGACCTTCTACGTTTATATCCATACTTTGAAATAGCAGTTAGTAGTCAGCCTTATGCTTTACTGATTACTGACCACTGATTACTTTATTTTATCGTTTCTTTCCGTATTTCTTTTCAAATTTTTCCACTCTACCTGCTGTATCCACGAATTTTTGTTTGCCTGTAAAGAACGGATGGCACTTAGAACATATTTCTACTTTCATATCTTTTCTTGTAGAGCGAGTAACAACAGTATTGCCGCAAGCGCATCTAACCGTGATTTTTTCATATTTAGGATGTATATCCTTTTTCATTTTAGTTTTCTCCTTTTCCTTTTTAAATTTTGCAATTTTGCCCCGAGAAATCCAAACAATTTCCAGGAGCCTTTTGCCTTTTTATTATACTTCTTTCAAATTCATGCTTTTCAAGAATTCCTTGTTGTCTTTAGTTTTGCTCAACCTTTCAAAAAGCAAAGTTATTTTTTCTATCAAACTTAAAGAAGATATTGCTTTTCTCAACATATATATTTTTCTCAAATCTTCTTCTTCTATCAATAATTCTTCTTTTCTTGTTCCAGAGCGCTCCACGTCAATTGCAGGGAAAATACGCTTATCGACAAGACCTCTGTCTAAAACTAGTTCCATATTTCCCGTGCCTTTGAATTCTTCGAAAATAACATCGTCCATCCTGCTACCCGTATCTATCAAACAAGTTCCTATAATTGAAAGACTTCCGCCTTCCTCAATATTCCGCGCAGCACCGAAAAACCTCTTTGGCTTTATGAGCGCGTTTGAATCCACACCACCGGATAATAGTTTTCCGCCCGGCGGCATAATTGCATTATGCGCTCTCGCCAAACGGGTTATTGAATCTAAAAGTATAACTACGTCATGTTTATATTCAACAAGCCTTTTTGCCTTATTTAGAACAATTTCCGCTATTTGTATGTGCCTCTCCGGCGACTCATCAAAAGTAGCCGCTATCACTTCTCCCTTTACGGAACGTTTCATATCCGTTACTTCTTCAGGACGCTCTCCTATCAATAAAATAAATTGCAACGTTTCGGGATGATTTTTACTTACAGCATTAGAAATTTTTTTCAACAGGACCGTTTTACCAGCGCGAGGAGGAGAAACTATTAAACCTCTTTGGCCCTTTCCAATGGGAATAAGCAAGTCAATTACTCGTGTGGATAATTCTTTAGGGTCCGTTTCAAGAATAAAACGAGGCTCTGGAAATATAGGCGTCAATTCATCGAAACCCTTTATCTTTTTAGCATTTTCAGGGTTATCGTGATTAACCGCTTCTACCCTTACAAGCGCAGGATACTTTTCGGTATCTTTAGGGGGCCTTACTTGTCCTGAAACCAAATCTCCCGTATGCAGTGAAAATCTTCTAATTTGCGAAGGCGAAATGTAAATATCATCCGAAGAAGGATTATAATTAAAGTTTGCAGAACGTAAAAAACCAAACCCCTCCGGAAGAATTTCAAGAACTCCTTCCGCAAAAACATAGCCGTTTTTCTCGCTTTGTTTTTTGAGTATCTCAACTATAATCTCGTCTTTGTTTTTACCCTTGCCGTTTTTAAATCCCATATCCAATGCCAACCCTTCCAATTCTTTTACGGTTTTTTGCTTCAACTCCCCCATATTCAAGTTTATGGTCTTGTTAACATCCAACTCCTGCTTCATGTCTTTCCCCTCCTTAATAAGTATTTAACTTTCAAACTTCACTTTAAAAATCTTAGACTACCTCTGTTCACATATTTTGAAGATACAAAAATATTTTCCCAATCTGTTTCTTTGTCTCTTGAACCGTTCCGTTATTATCTATCACAAAATCGGCAAGTTTTGCCTTTTCGTATAAAGGCAACTGCGAATCAATTCTATCTTCAGCTTCTTTTAAGGATATTCTTTTTATCTTGCGTAAAGTTTTTATTTGTAAAGCGCGGTTTCTGACAATGACTATTACTTTATCCGCCATTTGTTGCATTTTGGCTTCAAAAAGAAGTGGTATATCCATTATCACCCATTTAAATTGTTTTTCACGGAACTCTTTTAGTTTTTCCTTTATTTCTTCTTTAACCGCGGAATGAATAATTCGTTCTAATGTTTCCCTTTGCGAAAAATCGCTAAAAACAATCCGCCCTAATGCCTTTCTATTTACACGGGAATCTTTTTTAAGAATATCCTTTCCAAAAGTCCGGACAATTTTTCTATATGTTTTTGTCCCGGGAGCAAGAAGTTTGTGAACAATCTCGTCGGCATCTATTATTTTTGCTTTTAAAAGCAAAGTGAGAATTTTCGCAGCCGTAGTTTTTCCTGTAGCAACACCGCCGGTAATTGCAATTATTTTCACCTGAGAATTTCCTTGCCTTATTTGGGGGTTTGACTATAAAGATTAATAAACAAAATGGTTAATCTATTTCTTGTGTAAAAGAATAATAGGATACCCCCACTTTAAGAAAAGAGACTGGGCTTAAATTCTTTCGCAAATTTTTTAAACTGCAATTCTTCAAACATCCTGCTTAAGATGGACCAATCAGGAGTTTTAACTTCCAATTCCTGTGCGCTGGTTTCAATGGGAACATTCTTGTCCAAAAGGATCAACTTTTTATTATTTAACGCAAGCGAAGAATTAGACTTGAGACTCTCTGCTATTTTTTTATCTTTTATTTCATCTACAGAAGCGATAACATCTTCTAAAAAACCAAATTCGTCAAGGAGAATTTTCGCGGTTTTTCCCCCTACTCCGGGAACTCCTGGTATATTATCCACAGAATCGCCCATCAAAGCAAGTATGTCAACAACTTTTTCCGGATAAACGCCTAACTTTTCTCTTACCGCTTCTGGGTCCGATATATTTTCTTTTGTGGAAGAACTCAAAACATTTATCCTATCGTCTACAATTTGAAGCATATCTTTATCGGAAGTGATAATCAGTATCTTGTCAAAATCATCTTTAAACTTCCACGCTAAAGTTGCAAGTATATCGTCAGCTTCGTATCCATCCAATTTAAAATATTTTAGGCGAAAAGCAGAAATAATCTGGTCAATTTTAGGCAACTGTAAATATAATTCCTCCGGCATTGGAGGACGATTTTTCTTATAATCGGAAAATTGTTTATGTCTGAAGGTCGGGGCTTTGCTGTCAAAGCAAACAGCCATACTTTTCACATCTTTCTTCCTAAGCAACGACAACAGCATTCTTGCAAAACCGTAAATTGCACCTGTGGGAAAACCTTCTTTAGTGGTAAATTTCGGCAAACCGTAAAAAGCGCGGTAAAGATAAGAACTGGCATCCAATAAATAAAGTTCTTTTCTATGTGCCGATACAACAGAGTCTATCAAATTCTACCCTTTTGCAAAATAGGGATTGCCCTGCGAATCCAAAACATTAACAGTTATAAAAATCAACAGATGCTGCTTTTCTTCGCTGTTTATCTGTCTTTGGAAAAATGCTTTGCCTATAACAGGAATATCTCCGAGAAAAGGGATTTTTGAAATTAATTCTGTCGTTTCCTCACTCATCAATCCTCCCAGAACAATGGTAGTTCCATCACCCACTTCAACATTCGTAGTTACATCTTTACTGGTAAATATAGGCGGAGTAAATGAAAGCGGCTCGCCGTTAATATAAGCTATAGTATAGGATGTTGTGCCATCCTCTATCTCGCTTACTACCGGCTGCAAAAATAACCTGACTGATTCTGTGGGACGAAGTACAATGGGATTTACATATAGTACTATCCCAACATCACGCTCCGCCAAATCCCACGTAATAGTTACATTGGTAGTCTCATCACCAGCAGCATTTTCATCTGTTTCTGTATCAACCTCAACATCATCCACATACCGAATCGTTGTGACAAATCTTATAATTGCAGGCTCATTATTCAGAGTTGTCACTGTGGGAGCAGATAGAAACTTCGTATCTGCTCTTGTAGATAACATATTAAGCGTTGCTTGCAACTGCGGGTAGTTTGAAGAAATATAGGTCAATTGTAACCCGCCGTCAGACATACCTGCAGGAGGCGAGACTGCCGAAGTAATTGAACTTGTAATCGTATCATAAGTCCATGGTTGTCCCGCTATTCCAGAATACCTCTTGGTTCTTCCAATAGGATTCGCCCAATTAAAAGACAAGTTACCCCATTCCAACCCCAAATCTCTATATGTTTCCTCGCCTACAACAACAAATTTTGCTTCTATCGCAACTTGCGGCGGAGTTCCTAATTCTTCTATAAGTCTCTCCATCTTTCTTATGTTTGAGGGTGTATTCCTAACTATTAATTTGTTGTGCCCCGGGATAACTGCGATAGAGGAACCAGGCGGTTGAGGAACAAGCTGCATAAGCATTTGCATAATATCCGTTTCAGGAATTTCTACTCCAACTGCACCTGCTCCAGCCATACCTGCTCCAGCCGCACCTGCACCTACTCCTACACCTGCCTCCTGTCCAAAAGTCCTCCCCACAGGAGAAATTATAAGTATCGCAATAACTAAACTCAATATCAATTTAAATTTCGCATTCATTTAATTACACTCCTCTTTCATGTTTTTTCATCTTATTCCCCACCACCACTATCACTACCACCACTACTTTCTCCAAATGTAACAGTTTCTAAAGTAAGAGGTTGTGGTCTAAGTTGCCCGCGGAAAGGATACCCAAATTGAAGATCAAAAATTCGTGTTTCTATTGGTTCTATAGGAATATATTGAATTCTATCCCTTGTGGATATAAAAATAACATTGGGATATATCTCGTAATCTAACCCTTTAGGACGAAGTATTAAAGACAACGCATCCATAAGTGAAATATCAAGCAGAGAAACAGTAATATTATAAATGCTTACAGGAACAGCAGAAATCTCTACGCCACCAGGCCCAGGCCCTTCTGGAGATACTACCCCTGGCCCCCCCGTCATTGGTCCCCGAATTGGAACTGGTTCTTCTTCATATGCAGGCTGCACGCCAGCAATTGCACCTGTTTCATACATCTCACCTGTTGTTCCGAATATAGCTTCATCAACCATCATATTTATACCACTTCGACGGGAAAGAAACATAATAACAGTTCTCAAATCCGTATCGATAAATTCAAGCGTAACTTTCTTTTCTTTGATTGTCTTTCGTATAGCTTCTATGGCAATTGTGTCAGGGTCTTTTGCTGATTCCTTTTCTTTTATTTCTGCTTCTCCACCAATAATAGGAACATAAGCCCTGTCAACCTCCAACATCTTTATTTCTCTGTCAGTCTTATATTTCTCCTCAACAACTTTCATCTCGCTCCTTGCTTTACCAAATTTCGCTTGAGCAATAAGCGTTTCCACGCCGGGATAATCCTCTTCCTCTTCCAGAACTTGTTCCCAGATCTGGATTGCTTTTTCATATTCTTTATCTTTCAAATATTCTTTCCCTTTATTCACAATATTCTCTAATCTTCTATATTCATCCATTTCCACTTTAAGCGATTTTACTTCCCCCATATATTTTAATGTTTCTGCGTCTACTGGATCTAACGCAAGGATTTTATTAAGTTCTTCAACAGCGCTGTCATACTTTCTATCCCTATAATAAGCCCTGGCATTTTCCCGGTATTCTTTTATCCGCTTTACTTGCGTCTCTTTCGCTTTTTCTATCGCAGAATCGGTCTTGTTTATGTATGAAATGGCATCTTTATCTTGAGAATCAACAGCCAGAACTTTATTGAACTCACTAAGAGCTTTTTCATATTCACCCTGCTCATAATAAAACTTGCCCTGGCTTATATACGTTCGTTTTTTCTGTTCTCTTTCAAATTGAATAATATTTTGCTGTAATTCCGTAATTTCCTTAGCTCTTTCTTCGCTTTCAACTATCAAACCTTTCGTCGATATATGCCTTTTTATTGCTTCATCACTACGTTTCACCAGGTTCATAACCTCTTCCTTCATTTCCTCGGGGGCTATCTTAAGAGCCTCTTCAAATTTAGACTTAGCTTTGACAAAGTCGTCTTTCTTCAAATATTGAAGCCCTTTATCCAGAAGAACTTTTACTTGTTCCAGGTTTGTCATTTCAGACTTTTGTTTTGTTCCTTCCTGCGCATAAACACAAAAACAAGTCGAATATGCAAATATCAGGACAAGAATAAATACTCCCAAGA
>CAZNJA010000053.1:0-699 GCA_964573245.1 uncultured bacterium | reverse complement strand
CTTTACTTTTTAAAATATTCATTATTCAATTCTCCCTTTTTCATAAGATTTTTTCATTTTCTTGACAACTCTATCAGATATATGTTCGTCCGCCCGTTGCAAGGATTTCCTTCCTTCAATAAAAAGACTTACTCTATCCTTCATAATTTTTACTATTTGGTTTGTATACTAAAAGGAGCCATAGCTATGATTTCTTTAAAAGCGGAGTCAGCCTTATTAAATTTTCCTCCTTTTAAATATTTATACGCATTATCTATCATCTTTGTCATTTTTGCAAGTAGTTCCAGGTCAGTTCTTTGCTCAGATTTCAAATCTTTTAGCAATTCCTTTTTGTCTTTTTTAAGTATATCGTCAACAAGACGAAAATCTACTTTTGATTTTATTCCTAATTTGTCTTCATTAAACTGTATAAATATCTTTTATCTTTCACAAAAATTATGGATGAGAAGACAAACAAAGACAAAACTAAAATAGTAATAATTCTCATTCTTGTATGCGACGAACCTCGCCCCCGATTTTCAATTCGTATTTACCAACATCTGGTTTAGAAATTATAACCGTATTGCCAGAAATATTCAAGATTTTCCAGTCTCCAACTTTCTCCCCTTCTTTTTTAAAATATGGCGTTCTTGTAACTTCGTTCTGTAACATTGCTTCTTCAGAACCATCTTCAGTAGACGTAATAGTAATTAGTTTAAA